>JBIIDF010000214.1:0-5516 GCA_044238535.1 Vicinamibacterales bacterium | reverse complement strand
ATCAAAGCCCGCGGGCTCGGCCTGGCCATTCCCCTCGACCAGTTTTCCTTTCATCTGGCACCGCACCAGCCGCCTGTCCTGACGCTTGATTCGAGGCAGCTCGACACGACGAGCGGCTGGCAGTTTCACCTCGCGTCCCCGACCGTACGCCATCGACTGGCGCTTGCTGTGCGCAGCCGCGGCATGACGCCACCCTCGATGCGACTGTGGTGGGTCGGCACGGCGTCGGCATGAAGCTCTGGGCGATTGCCGACCTGCATATCGGCCATGCACGCAATCGGGCGCTGCTCGAGTCGCTCGGGTCCTACCCCGATGATTGGCTGATCGTGGCTGGCGACGCGGGTGACACGCCGGCGCAGCTGCACGCCGCGCTGTCCGCACTCACCCCGCGCTTCGCGCGCGTCGTATGGGTCCCCGGGAATCACGAGCTCTGGACCCCGCGGCAGTTGCCTGCGGAGCACCGCGGCCAGGCGCACTATGACCGACTGGTTACCCTCTGCACACGCCTCGGAGTCCTGACACCAGAAGACCCCTTTCCCGTGTGGCCGGGCGAGGGGCCGCCCCGGCTCATTGTGCCGATGTTCCTTCTGTACGACTACAGTTTCGGGCCGCCGGGCGCCGACGCGTCCGCGGCGGTGGCGTGGGCCGAGGCCGCTGGCCTCCGGTCGGCCGACGAGGAACTGCTGGCGTCGTCCCCCTTTCCCAGCCGCACGGCCTGGTGCCACCACCGCGTCGCCTCGACCCGGGCGCGTCTGGAAACCCTCCCGTCCACGCATCGCCTGGTCCTGGTGAATCACTTTCCCCTCCGTCAGGACCTCGCGGTACTGCCGCGCATTCCCAGGTTCCGGATCTGGTGCGGCACGCGGCTGACTGACGACTGGCACCAGCGCTTCCCCGTGGACGCGGTGGTCTACGGGCATCTGCACCTCCGACAGTCACGCGTGGTCGACGGCGTGCGGTTCGAGGAGGTCTCGCTGGGCTATCCACACCAGTGGTCTGAGGGGCGGACGCTCGACAGTTACCTGCGACGCATTCTCTAGTCGCGCCGGCAACGGCCGGGCCGCATACAATCGGGCGCATGTCGCTTCTTGTCTCACTGCTGCTGACCGCACAGGTCGCCTCCGGCGGCTATGCCCGTCCTGAACTGCTGGTAGACACGGCCTGGCTTGCGGCCCATACGGCCGATCCCCAGGTGCGGATTGTCGACCTTCGTCCCCGTGGCTACGCCGAGGGACACATTCCACAGGCTGTCTGGCTCGACAACAACGCGATCCGCAACCCCAAGGCCGCCCCCGACTTCCTGCCCACGCCGGCCGAGTTCGAGGCCCTCATGGGGCGACTCGGGATCGGACCGGACACCCGCGTCATCGCCTATGACGAACGCGGGGGCATCTATGCCGCCCGGTTGTGGTGGATTCTCAATCACTACGGCCACAGCAACGTGGCCCTGCTGAACGGCGGATGGACCACGTGGACTGCCGAGCAGCGCCCCGTCAGCACGGACACGCCGACGCCCACCGCCCCCCCCTTCCGGGTGCGCACCGCGCGCATCGGGCATGCACGTGCCGCTGACGTCGTCGCCGCGATGAATCGACCCGGCACCCGCATTCTCGACGCCCGTACACAGGCCGAAATCGACGGCACCGACCTGCGGAACATCAAACGGGGCGGATTCATCGCCTCGTCGATTCCGGTCTACTGGGAAGACACACTGGTGAAGCCCAGCCTCACATTCAAGCCGGCGGCCGAGATTGCGCGGCTGTATCGCGACAAGGGCATTACCCCCGACGACCAGGTGATTGTCTACTGTCAGGTCGGGATGCGCGCCTCGCATGACCTGTTCACACTGGCCCTCATCGGCCACGACCTGTCCAGGCTGCGCAACTACTACGGGGCCTGGGAGGAATGGGGCAACCGCGACGATACCCCGATTGCGACCAGACCCAAGTAAGACCCGAGTAAGATAGGGCCCGCTAACCCCGTCCGGAGGACTCTCACATGACTCGCCGCGCGTTTCTGTCCGTCATCACCGCGCTCCTGCTTTCCTCACTCACCCTGCAGGCCGGCTCGGCCCCGGCTCGTGCCAAGACCGGCATGGTGGTGTCGCAAAGTGACATCGCTTCCCAGGTGGGATTCCAGGTCATCAAGTCGGGAGGCAACGCCATTGATGCCGCTGTCGCGACGGCCTTCGCGCTGGCCGTGACGCATCCGACCGCCGGCAACATCGGCGGCGGCGGGTTCCTGGTCTATCGCGAGGGCACCGGGGCGGCCACGTCCTACGACTTCCGTGAGAAGGCCCCGGCTGGTGCCACGGCAGAGATGTGGCTGAAGGACGGCAAGTACGACTTCGACCTGCACCACAACAGCCACCGGTCGGTTGGCGTCCCCGGCACCGTCGCCGGTCTGCACATGGCGTGGAAGGAACAGGGCACGAAGCCGTGGAAGGACCTCGTGATGCCCGCCGTCGTCCTCGCACGGGACGGGTTTGAAATCAGCCACGGGCTGGCGCGCTCGCTGTCGGGCATGCTCGACGAGTTCAAGCGCTACCCGGCCTCGCTGGCGCAGTTCTCGAAGAACGGGCAGCCCTACCAGGCCGGCGAACTGCTCAAGCAGCCCGATCTCGCGCGCACGCTGCAGCGGATTGCGGACCAGGGCCCGGCCGGATTCTACGAAGGCGAGACGGCTGAACTGCTCGAAAAGGAAATGAAGGCCAACGGCGGACTGATCACGCGCGCCGACCTCAGGGCCTATCAGGCCCGCAAGCGCGATGTGGTGCGTGGCACCTATCGTGGCCACGAAATCATCGGCATGGCCCCGCCGAGCTCGGGAGGCATCGGCGTCATCACGATGCTCAACATCCTGGAAGGCTACGACCTCAAAGCCAACGGCTACGGCTCGGCCAAGAACCTGCACCTCATCACCGAGTCGATGCGTCGGGCCTTTGCGGACCGCGCCCAGTACATCGGCGACCCCGACTTTGTGACGAACATTCCGGTCGATCGCCTCATCTCGAAGGAATACGGCGAGACGCTGCGCAAGACCATCAGCCCGACGAAGGCCTCAAAATCGTCGCCCACGACCTTCACCTGGCCGACCGAGTCTCAGGAGACCACGCACCTCTCGGTCGTCGATGCCCAGCGCAATGCCGTCTCGCTGACCTATACCCTCGAATACGGCTACGGCTCACGCATCGTCGTTCCGGGCGCCGGCTTCCTGCTGAACAACGAAATGGGCGACTTCAACGCCGGTCCCGGCCTGACGAATGAACAGGGGCTCATCGGCACGCCCCCCAACCAGGCGCAGGTCGGCAAGCGCATGCTGTCGAGCATGGCACCGACCATCATCACCAAGGACGGCAAGCTGCTGATGGTGACCGGGTCCCCCGGGGGGCGCACCATCATCAACACGGTGCTGATGACCATCCTCAATGTCATCGACTTCGGCATGAACGCCCAGGAAGCGGTCGACGCCGGCCGCATGCATCATCAGTGGCTGCCTGATCGTCTGTCGGTCGAACGCTTCGGCTTCTCGGCCGACAGCCTCAATGCACTGCGCGCCATGGGACACACCGTCAGCGAGGCCGGCGGTCAGGGTGTGGCAGAAGTGATCGTGCTCAACCAGAAGGACGACATGCTGGAAGGCGGCATCGATCGCCGCGCCCCGGACGGTGGCGCCGCCGGCAAGTAGCCGAACCTGAGGCCGGCCCTTGGGCGGGCCTCGCCTTCACTCCAGAGCAGCGGCGGGCGGTTCCTCCTCCGAGGAACGCCCGCCGTTCGCATATTCGAAGCCGAAGCGCCCCTTCACACACAGGCTGCCGTGCGTCACCTCGCTCTCGATGGGTGACGTCACCTTGACGATGCGATTGTCCTGGGTGTGGACGGTGAGGGTGCAACCCACGCCGCAATAGGGGCACGTCGTCTCGGTCTCGTGCTGACGCTCGGGGGCCCACGTGCCGGCCTGCCGCATGTCGTATTCGTGTTGCGGCATCAGGGCCCCGGTCGGACAGACGCCGATACAGTTGCCACAATACACGCAGGCCGATTCCGGCAGCGACACCTGCCACTCGGTGGCGATGTGGGCCTCAAACCCGCGTCCGGCCACCGCGATGGCAAAGGTCTGCTGCGCGTCAGTCCCACAAGCCTCGACGCACTTGTAGCAGAGGATGCACTTCGAGTAATCGCGCATGTAGAGCGCGTTGTCGATGAGGGGAGGCTGCGCCACCGTGGCCGCGCCCGTGCCGTGGCGCTCGGGCGTGGCACCGTAGGTCGCCATCATGGCATCCACGCCCGGTGCCGTGGACAGGTCCACCGATGAGGCCAGCAGTTCGAGCACCATGCGGCGTGCGCGGTCGACGCGCGGCGAGCGTGACCGAATCTGCATGCCCGGCTCGACCTGCCGCGAGCACGCGGGCACGAGTGTGCGGGCACCCTCCAGCTCCACGACACACACACGGCATGCGTTGACCGGAGTCAGCGTGTCGAGCTGACACAGGGTCGGCACGTGAATCCCCAGGTGTCGGCAGGCCTCGAGGATCGTGTGGCCCGTCGGAACCGACACTGCCCGCCCGTCGATGATCAGGTCGACCGGGTCTGCGGGCGGCGAGGGCGGGCGCACCGGCACCGTAGAGGGCGCGGGGGGCAGGCGGAACCAGATAGGATCGTCGGTGGTCACGAGGGCTCCCGGGACGGCAGCAGGCCCAGTGCCAGGGCCGACTCGATGGCGGTGGTGGCGGTCTGCCCGAGGCCGCAGATGGACGCGTCCTTCATGGCCGCGGTCAGGTCCGGATAGAAGTCGAGCGGCGCCGCGTCGCGTCGTTCGAGCCACTCGAGCTGCCTGACGGTACCCACGCGACACGGCACACATTGCCCGCACGACTCCTCGCGGAAAAAGCGAGCGATGCGGCGCACGACATCCGGCACGTGGGCCGTGTCATCCAGCACCAGGACGACGCCCGATCCGAGCGTGACATTGGCGGCACGGACGGCGTCGGCTGACAGTGGCAGATCCAGATGCTGCGGGCCGATGAAGGCCCCGGCGGCTCCACCGAGCAGCACGGCCTGGACGGCCCTGCCCTCGCGCAGGCCGCCGGCCTGGGCGATGACGGCCCGAACGGTGCTGCCCGACGCCATCTCGTAGATGCCCGGCTGCTGCACATGCCCGGACACCGACCAGAGGCGCGGCCCCGGGCTGTCGGACGTGCCGACGGCCGCCCACGCCTCTGGCCCCTCCACCAGGATGTCGAGCACGTTCACGAGCGTTTCGACATTGTTGGTGACCGTGGGCGCACCGAACAGGCCCCGCGTGGTCGGATACGGCGGCTTCGACCGAGGCTCGCCGCGAACGCCTTCGATGGACGCGGCCAGGGCCGTCTCCTCGCCGCAGATGTACGCTCCACCGCCTCGACGCAGTTCGAGATGGAACGCGTGTCCGGTGCCCGCCACACTTGCGCCCAGCAGCGCGTGGGCAGCAGCCTCGCGCATCGCCTGCGTCAGTCGGGCTTCGGCCTCGGGGTACTC
>JBIIDF010000213.1:0-5543 GCA_044238535.1 Vicinamibacterales bacterium | reverse complement strand
GGTCGCATGGCCGTCCGGATGGTGGTGGCTGATGACGGGCAGGGGCAACTGTATGGGTGGGCGAGTTCCCGACTGCTCGAGCCGTTGTCGTCGGTCGGGGGGACACGGTTGTGGGTGGGGAGTCTCGGGGCCTGCCGTCGCGACACCCCGGGGGCGTACGCGGGGCTGTTGCGGCGACTGGCCATCGACCACTACGAGCGCGGAGACGCGAGCGAATCCCAGACCCAGAATCACAACATCGCGACCGTGCGCCTGTACGAGGCCGTCGGGTTCCGCTACATCCGGACGGAATACACGATGCACGCGTGGCTGCCGTAGGTCGCCACTCGCGGGCCCCGCGCCCTCAGGTCCCCACGTCGATGCGCCGGGAGTCCTCCGCTGGCGTCCAGGTGCTCGGCGCCCCTCGCGGCCTTACCGCGTGACGATGATGGGCGTCGTCAGGGACGGGCCGCTGTCGCCACACGCGTTCGTACTGAAGATCTGCACGTAATACGTGCCGGGCCCCGCAGAGGCCGTCAGGAGGGGGCGACTGTCACTGGTGAACACACCGCCGCCGAGCAGACTCAGGTCTGTCGGTGATAGGCCGGCAGTGATGCGGTAGCGCGAGGGACGGTCACCTGAGGCCGGTGCGTCCCAGACCAGCCGCACAATGCCGTCGTTCGTCGTGGCCCGCAGGTTGGTGGGAGGCTGAGGCGCGGCGGTGCAGCTGCGCAATTGCACCAGCGTATCCGGAGTGGTCGGGCCCACCCCGCACACATTGGCGGCAGCGATGCGCACGTAGTAACGGCCTTCCGGCGCCGCGGCCCCGAATGACGTGGTCGTCAATCCATCCACGACCGCGGCATCGGACCGCCCGGGAGCATAGCCAGCGGACAGCCGATACGACTGGACGATGCCCGACGGCGGTGCGGTCCAGGTGAAGGCCACGGACAGGCCGTCAACGGTCGCGATGAATCCTGCGGGTGCCGAGGGCAGGGCGCACGGGCCGACCACCACCTGCGTCTCGGGAGAGACCCCGCTCGTGCCGAAGGGGTTCGTGGCACGCACGCGCACGTAGTAGGTCCCTGGAGGCACGCCTCCGACGGTCAGCGACGACGCGGTGGTGGTAAAGGGGGGATTCAGGAAGTTCGGGCCACCCGGACTCCCGGCCGCTTCCACCGCATAGGCCTGCGCAGGGCCTCCGGTGACGGCAGGTGTCCACTGCAGCGTGACGGTGCTGAGGAGGGTGTTGTGCGACATGGCCGTTGGGGCATCGGGTCGCCTGGGGCCACTGGCGATGCTGGCGTAGATGGCGCGGATGCCTGCGAGGTCATCGGCATCGAGACTGGGAGCGGTGGATGTGCACGATACCCGCGGGGTCGCCGCCATGATCGCTGTCGACACGTCGGAGTGTCCGAGGCCCACCGCGTGCCCCAGCAGGTGCGCGACCGCCTCCAGCGTACAGCTGCTGCTGCCGGCATTGGGACGATAGGGATTGAGAATGGCGATGCCCTGGACGAAGCCTTCGAATGTCGTGGGACCGACGGTCTTCGTCCGACCGGGCGTGAAGTAGCCGCCGCCAATCCCGACCGTCGCGGTGTCCGTGGGAGCAATCTCCTCGCACGGGCCGGACCATGACAGTTCGATCGTGCCGCTGCCGGTGAACGCTGCGCACTTCCGGTCAAGCGGCGTCGGGCCATCCACCCCGCGTGTGAGGGTCAGAACCGACCCTGCGGCGTTCCACAGGGCGATGGCCCCATCGAGGGCCACCGTCGAGGCTCCCGTCTGGAAATGCACCACCACCGCCGAGCCATCGTCCGCCTGATGCCAGCGCGCCGGTCCCCCGGAGGTGCTGGTAAGGAACGTGTACAGCGGCTGGCTGCGTCGGGACCATTCGGGGGGCGTCAGGGTGTACGGCGCTGTGGCCGGGGGAGACATCGCCACCTGGTCGCGGAATGTCGCATCCAGCGGCCCTCGGACGTCGTACGCGCCGACCTGAAGTCCCTGACCTGTGAGATCGAGGTGCACCGGCCAGACGCCGTCTCCGAGGCCGACAGGGTAGAGCGACCCATCGGATACCCGGGGGGCGAGAAACAGCACCGAATCGTCTCCCGCAGCGAACGTCGGCGCATCAGCGATCTGCAGCACGAGCGAGTCTGTCGCTCCGCCCAGCGTCTTGACCGTCAGCGTACGAATGGTGCTCGGGCCCTTCAGTACCTCGTCCACCGTCACGGTCGCGTAGGTGTAAATCGCGCCCCCGTGCGCGCGCGATTCGGTGGACAGCACGCGTCCCCGGACCACGAGCGTCGACGATGCTGCCAGGTGTGCGACCCGCTGGTCGCGTGGCAGGTTCGCCGCCGGTTGAGCCCAGACGGGCGACCGTCCGCACAGCAGGCAGACGCAGACGATGCCGAAGAACCCGGCCCGCGACACCAGACGCCGCAGACGAGGATGGGACGGACAAGTGTGCGGTGGAGTCAACGTGAGGCCCTGAACGTAGAGAGCTGCAGTCAGACGACGGTGCGGGAGACACAAGCCGACGCCACACTGCCCGTCACGGTCACCGACACCAGCGGACCACTCTGGGTACGGGCGTGCGCAGACGCGGCCAGCACACATGGCAGCACCACGACCGCACGGACACCGGCACGGCGCATGTCAGCCTCCTCGGGAACGCAACCAACACTCTGACTCTACTACGGCGCGGCCCCGTGCGTCTGCCGACCGGGTGCTATAGTCGGATTCATGTCAGCCGTGAAACGCATCGGAGTGCTTACCGGAGGCGGCGATGCTCCCGGGCTCAACGCCGTCATTCGTGCCGTCGTGAAGTCCGCCTGCAACGCGGGCCTCGAGGTCGTGGGCCTGGAAGACAGTTTCGATGGTCTGCTCGATCCGTCGCGCACGCGACCGCTGACGCCTCGCGATGTCACGGGCATCCTTCGCCTCGGCGGGACGATCCTTGGCACCACGAACCACGGCGATCCGTTCGCCTATCCCGCCGAAGTGGCCGGCGGAAAGGTCGACTACTCCGACCGGGTCGTCGACACGTTTCACCAGATGCGCCTGGATGCGCTGGTCGCCATCGGCGGGGACGGCACGCTGGCCATCGCCCATCGGTTTTTCCTGAAGGGTATTCCGGTCGTGGGCGTGCCGAAGACCATCGACAACGATATCTTCGGCACCACGACGTGCTTCGGCTTCGACACGGCGGTGTCGTTCGCGGCCGATGCCATCGACCGTCTCCACACCACCGCCGAGGCCCACAAGCGCGTGATGGTGGTCGAGGTGATGGGACGCTACGCCGGATGGATCGCCCTGCATGCCGGGGTGGCTGGCGGCGCCGACGTCATTCTGATGCCCGAGATTCCGTTCGACATCGATGCAGCCGCGGCCCACATTTCCCGTCGGGATGCGCTCGGCGCCAAGTTCAGCATCGTCGTCGTGGCCGAAGGCGCCACGCCTGTCGGTGGCGCTCGTGTACTGCAGGAAGCGGCGCGGGCTGGCTACGTCGAACGCCTGGGAGGCATCGGCGCCCAGGTGGCCGAGGCGCTGGCGGCCAAGACCGGCAAGGACACGCGCTCGGTGGTCCTTGGACACCTGCAGCGGGGCGGAGCCCCCACGGCGTTTGACCGCGTGCTGGCCACGAGGCTGGGAGGCAAGGCCGTGGAGCTACTGCAGCGGGGGGTGTTCGGGAAGATGGTGGCGAACCATCCTCCCGATATTGTGCCGGTGCCGCTGGCCGATGTCGTTGGCCGCAACCGCACCGTGCCGCTCGACTACGATCTGCTGACGACGGCCAGAGCCATCGGCATCTCGCTGGGCGAACGCTAGACGTTCTTGAGGACGTCGAGATACTTCAGCGCGCCGCCGGTGTTGAAGAGCACCACGGTGTCATCCGCCTTGATCTGACCGTCGGCCACGAGGCGGCGGATGGCCGCCAGGGCGGCTCCGCCCTCGGGCGCGGCGCTGATGCCTTCGTGCTTGCCGATCACTAGCATGTCGAGTGCCATCTGCTCGTCGGTGACGGCCAGTGCCGTGCCGCCGCTCTTGCGCACCGCTTCGAGAATCAGGAAGTCGCCGATGGCGCGAGGCACGCGCAGGCCGTCGGCACTGGTGTGCGCATTCTCCCAGGGAGCGGCCTTTTCCGTGCCCTGTTCGAAGGCGCGCACGATGGGCGCGCAGCCTGCAGCCTGCACCGACACCATGCGGGGACGATGCCCTGGCGGAATCCAGCCGATGGCTTCCATCTCGTCAAAGGCTTTCCACATGCCCACCAGGCCCGTGCCGCCACCGGTCGGGTAGATGATCCAGTCGGGCAGTCGCCAGCCAAGCTGCTCGGCGAGTTCGTAGCCCATCGTCTTCTTGCCCTCGACGCGGTAGGGTTCCTTGAGCGTCGACACGTCATACCAGCCCAGCGGCTTGCCGACCTCGGCGGCCATCCGGCCGGCATCCGTAATGAGACCGTCGACGAGCGTCACGGTGGCCCCGTAGAGCCGGCACTCGTCAATGAACGGCTGCTTCGCATCACGGGGAATGAACACCTGGCAGGCGAGCCCTGCGGCGGCCGAATAGGCGGCGGCGGCATTCCCGGCGTTCCCGGCCGTCGGCAGCGCGATGGTGGTGGCGCCGAGCGCCTTGGCACGGGTGATCGCGGCAGACTGTCCGCGGGCCTTGAACGAGTTGGTGGGGTTCAACGACTCGTCCTTCACATGCAACTGTGACAGGCCGAGCGTGGCCCCGAGGCGTCGCGTGTGGAAGAGCGGCGTGAAACCTTCGCCGAGCGTGACGGGTTCGTCGCCGGGCAGCAGCGGCATCAGCTCGCGATACCGCCACATGGTGGGGACGCGGCCCACCAGTGATTCGCGCTTCCAGGCGCGTGCCCGATCGAGGTCGTAACGGGCCAGCAGGGGCAGTCCGCAGGACGGGCAGAGGAAGTGCCGCTCACGCGGGTCGAAGGGGCCGGCGCCGCAGCGGCTGGCGCATTCCAGATGGGAAAAATACATGGGGCTAGCGGCCGAGGAGCTCGGCGTCCTTCTTTTGCTGAATGTCGTCGATGAACCGGATGTGCTCGTCCGTGGCCTTCTGCACGTCGGCCAGCGCTCGCTTCTCGTCGTCTTCGGAGATGGCGTTGTCCTTGAGCAGTTTCTTGAGACGGTCGTTGGCGTCGCGCCGCGCGGTGCGCACCTGATTGCGGCTCTCCTCGGTCAGCTTGTGCACGTGCTTCGAGAGTTCCCGGCGACGTTCATCGTTCAGCGGCGGAATCGGAATGCGGACCACCTTGCCGTCGTTGGCGGGGTTCAGGCCGAGGTCTGCCGCCCGGATGGCCCGTTCAATGGCGCCCATCAGCGACCCGTCGAAGGGCTGGGCCACGATCATCGTCGGTTCGGGAATCGAGAGCCCGGCCACCTGATTGAGGGGCAGCTTCGAACCGTAGGCGTCGACCATGACGGTGTCGAGCAGACCGGTGGAGGCGCGGCCGGTGCGGACCTGGGAGACTTCCTTCCGAACAAACTCCACGTGGCCATCCATCCGCTTGCGCGTATCGGCGAGCAGGCTCTTGACAT
>JBIIDF010000212.1:0-5552 GCA_044238535.1 Vicinamibacterales bacterium | reverse complement strand
TTGCGTCCGTCGCCCCCCCCATCGTCCTCGAAGATCCGCAGGTCGCGAATCTTACCGGCGATGTAGGCAACGTCCGCGGGACCATCGCCCGCTTCCACCCCCACCAGGACGAGCAATCCCTCGGCGATGCTGCCCACAAGGCGGTCTCCCACCAGCACCCGACCTTCATCCACCCGCTGCACGACGGCCCGCATCGTCAGGGTCTCCCCAGCATAAGGGGAATCAGCGGGACATCCGCAGGCACGTCGGCGAACTCCTCGAGTGACGTCATGGCCGTCTGACGAAGCTCGGGTACGGGATTGAGCCGACGGTCGAGCAGGTGGCGCGGCATCACATTGCCGAGGGCCTTGATCATCGACGCCTTGATGGCCGGATGCTCGCGCTCCAGTTCGAAAATGAGCCGTTTGACGCGCTGACGCTGCAGACCGAGATCGCCGCAGACCGGACAGCAGCAGCCGATGATCGGCAGCGACTGTTCCTTGCAATAGGCACGGGCTTCCGCCTCGGTGACATAGACCAGCGGCCGAATCACGACGTATTTCGCGTTGTCGGACACCAGGCGTGCGGGCATCGCCTTCAGCGCCCCCGCGAAGAACAGATTCAGCAGCACCGTTTCGACAAAGTCATCGAGGTGATGCCCCAGCGCGATCTTGGTCGCGCCGACCTGATCGGCCATCCGGTACAGCACCCCGCGACGAAGGCGTGCACAGAGGGAACATGGCGTGGCACCAGGGTCAAGTTTGTCGTCGATGACCGCGCCGATGGTGGTGGACTCGTGATGGAACTCCCAGCCCCGCGCGGCGCAGGCGTCAGCCAACTGCTGATGCTGATAGCCCTCGTAGCCGGAATCGACGTTGACGGCGACCAGCGAGAAGCGGATGGGCGCCCGCTGCCGCAACACGTCAAGAATCTGCAGAAGCGCCCAACTGTCCTTTCCGCCCGACAATCCCACCATGACGCGGTCGCCATCCTCGATCATGCCGAAGTCGACAATGGCCTTCGTGGTCTTCTTGGCCAGCCGCGTCTCCAGAGGCGTGCGATAGGACATACCGCCATGATTGTAACGCCGCAGGGCCACCGGCACGGCAGGGGCGTTGCTATACTCCGGTCATGGCTCCGGCGAGTCCTCGGGTGTTTCTCGACATGGCCACGCATGCGCTCGAGTCGGGTGACACTGACGCCGCGATAGCCACGCTGTCCGCGACGCTCGCGCACACCGCCCGGCCCTCGGCCGGCGCCGCCCGCATCCTTCTGACCGAAGCCTTCATGCTCCGGGGTGACCTTGGCAAGGCCACGGAGGCGCTGAACCAGCTCACCGGCGAGGAGGTCCAGGCGCTGACCGGCAGTTGGCCGTCCGCGCTGGCGCGCGCCCGCGGTCGTCTTGCGTTTTATCGAGGGGAACAGGCGACCGCAATCGCCTGGTTTGAGCAGGCCGTGGCTCTGTCCGGCTCGGACAATCGGGCACGGGGCCAGGCGCATCTTGCGCTCGCGCAGTCGTATCGAAAAGCCGGGGATGGCGACGTCCTGCGTGAGCACCTGACCGAAGCGGCCATTGCCCTCCACCAGGCCGGCGATCGGCGCACACTCGCGCTGCTGCACTCATTCACCGCCACCGTGTTTGGCCAGACCGGATGGCACGACGAAGCCACGACCGCGTTTGACCGCGCGGAAGGCCTGGCGCGACGCGCGGGGGCCAATGACGTTCTGGCGATGGTGTACAGCAACCAGGCCACCTTGGCCACCTTGCGTCAGCAACTGAGACAGGCGCAGGTGCTGGCCGAGCGGGCTGTGGCGCTGGAGCAGCGTCGGCGCGGAGGCCCGGGGCTCGCACGGGCGCTCGCCAATCTGGGCCAGATTCGGCTCCGCCTGGGTGACCTGTCGCGTGCCGAGCAGATCCTGCGCGATGCCCTCGATGCCCGCTGCGCCGTCCAGTTTCACGAGACGACGGGAGCCATCTTCGACTCACTGGCCCAGTTGGCACTGCTGCGGGGCGACTATGAAGGCGCGGACGAACACCTGCGGGCAGCGCTGGCGGCATTCGGGGCCTATGGCCGGAACACCGGCACCTGGTATTCGTGGTCACTGCGAACCATTGCGGCGCGAATCGCCATTCGACGCGGCGATGCGACCGGCGCCGTGGCCATCGCCGATGATCTCAGTCGCTCGCCCTCAACGCCGCCAAACGAGGTGCTTGAGGCGCAGCTGATCGGGATTGAGGCGCTGCTGACGGCCGCTCGTGTAGATGAGGCACTCGCCCGTCTGCGCCATGCCGGACAGCATCTCGACCCCACGGCTGCGCCGACCCGAGCAGCCGAGTTCCAGCGGCTGATGGGACTGGCGCAGCTCCATAGAGGATTCCCCGACGTCGCCGAACGTCACCTGCGTGCCAGTGTGGCGGGCTTTGACCAGACCGGGGACCGGTATCAGTCGGCGATGAGCCGATGGGCGCTCGCGCGTGCGCGCCGTGCGCGGGGCCGTGCCGAAGACGCGAGGTATCTGCTCGCCGAGGCCGAGGTCACCCTCGAGGCACTGGGGGCCGTGCGAGACCTGGACGCCCTGCGTGCCGACGCCCAGCTCACACCAGATGTGGCGCGTCAGACCACGCCTTTGCCCCGCCAATAACGGGCCAGGCCCCGCCAGATGTCGTCGATCGGCCCGGCGGCTTCCATCGACCGGACATCCTGGTCGCCAACGCTCCTGCGCGCCTCCTCACGGAACGCCTCGACAAAGGCCACACGCGCGGCATCGTCATCTCGTCCCGAGCGCAGCGTCTCCAGCACCTGCTGGGCCGTGCGATCCAGCACCCCGGCGAACTGGGTGAGGTGCGCCGCCGCCGGTTGCGTGATGCCAAAGTGCGTCAGAAACAGTGACACTGGATTCCACGCAGCGATCGTACGCAGGCTCGCATGCCACAGGCCGAGGTCCACATCGGGCGGCGGTGTGGCGGCCACCATGAACTCGCCCCCGCGTCGGATGCCACACGTATCGCCCACAAAGGCCATCCCGGTCGCCACGTCAAAAAAACTGACGTGATGCACGGCGTGCCCGGGCGTGTAGGCCACATCGAGGGTCGTCCCGCCCACAACCAGACGCTCACCTCCCGTGAGGGGACGCAGGCGGTCACCGGCTACCGGTTCGAACCGCCCCCACATGCGGTCCATGGCGTCGCCGTAGAGACGTGCCGCCGACGCCAGCAGGCGCGTCGGGTCCGCAAGATGCCGAGCCCCTCGCTCGTGCACGTACACCAGGGCGTCAGGTACTCGGCCGCAGATTGTGCCGGTTGCTCCCGCATGGTCCAGATGGATGTGGGTCAGAAGGATCGCCCGCACATCCCCCAACGTTCCGCCGACGGCCGCCAGGCCTTCTTCGAGCGCTGGCAGACACGACGTCGGCCCGGGGTCAACCACGACCCATCCGTCCGGCGTCCGCCACGCGGCGGTGGCGATGACGCGGGCCTGTTCCTGATAGCGCAGGTCGATTGTGTGGAGCATCCCCTCACTGTATATGATGGGTTTCTATGCGCACTGTCACCCTCGCGTTTGTCGCGGTCGCCACGGGACTGATGGCGGCCTGTTCGTCCACACCACCAGCAGCGCCACCCGCCCCGGCTCCCGTGTCGGGCATTGACCTGTCCACCGCCGACAAGGCCATCCGCCCGCAGGATGACCTCTTTCACCACGTGAATGGCGGGTGGCTGGCCAGCACCGAGATTCCGGCGGACCGCGCGGCCTGGGGGGCATTCGACATGCTCGCCGAAAAAACCCGCGAGGACCTGCGCGCCATCGCCGAAGCTGCCGCGAAGGCGACTGACCGTGCGCCGGGCAGTGACGCCCAAAAAATCGGCGACTTCTACAACAGCTTCATGGACGAGGCGACCGTGGAAGCCCGGGGCCTGACCCCACTCAAGGCCCAGATGGACGCCATCGACGCGCTCGAGTCGAAGGCCGACCTGGCGCGCTATTTCGCCGAGGCGCTCAAGCTCAACATCAGCAACCCCATCGCGGGCTACGTCGAGGGCGACGCCGCCGAACCGAACATTTCCATCTTCTACCTGTTTCAGTCGGGCCTTGGCCTGCCCGACCGCGATTACTACCTGAAGGACGACGCCAAACTCAAGGAGTATCGCGAGAAATACAAGGCGTTCCTCACCACCATCCTGACCCAGGCAGGACAGGCGTCTCCCGACGCCACGGCCGACGGGATCATCGCCCTCGAGACGCGCCTGGCGCGCCTGCACTGGACGAACGTCGAAAACCGCGATGCCGTGAAGACCTATAACAAGGTCGCCACGTCCCACCTCGCGACGCAGTTCCCCGGCTTCGAATGGACACCGTGGCTCGAGGCGCTCGGCCTCGCCGGGGCGCCGAACATCGTCGTCAGCCAGCCGAGCTACCTAAAGGGCTTTGCGGCGATGTATGCGCAGATGCCCGTGGCCCAGTGGAAGCCGTATCTCAAGGCGTCGCTCATCAACAGCTATGCCCCCTATCTCAGCAAGGCCTACGCGGACGCAGACTTCGAGTTCTACAGCAAGACGCTGCGGGGCGTGCAGGTGCAGCAGGATCGATGGAAGCGTGCCGTCAGCACCCTCAACGGCAATCTCGGCGAAATGGTCGGCAAGCTGTACGTCGACAAGCACTTCAAGCCCGAGGCCCGGGCCCGCATGCAGCAGCTGGTCGAGAACCTGCGCACGGCCTATCGCCAGAGCATCGACCAGCTCGAGTGGATGAGTGCCGAGACCAAGAAGCAGGCCCAGGAGAAGCTGGCGCGTTTCACGCCCAAGGTCGGCTATCCGAACAAGTGGCGCGACTACTCGAAGGTCGAGGTGTCCCGAGACGATCTCGTCGGCAATCTGCAGCGCGCCGCCCGCGCCCAGTCCGACTTCGAACTGGCCAAGGTGGGCCAGCCCGTCGACCCCGAGGACTGGGGCATGACACCGCAGACCGTCAATGCCTACTACAACCCGATTCGTAACGAGATTGTCTTCCCGGCGGCGATCCTGCAGCCGCCCTTCTTCAACATGGCCGCTGACGATGCCGTGAACTACGGCGGCATCGGCGCGGTCATCGGACACGAGATGGGACACGGATTCGACGACCAGGGGCGCAACTACGACGCCACCGGGGCCCTGCGCGACTGGTGGACGAAGGACGATGCGGCCGAGTACAAGAAGCGCGCACAGATGGTGGTTGATCAGTACAACGCGCTGGAAGTGCTGCCGGGCCTCAAGGTCAATGGCGAACTGACGCTGGGTGAAAATCTGGCCGACCTGACCGGCCTCATCATCAGCTACCGTGCCTACGAACTGGCCCTGGCCGGCGCGCCCGCGCCGACGCTGGACGGGCTGACCGGTCCGCAGCGGTTCTTCATGGGCTGGGCTCAGGTCTGGCGCACGAAGATGCGCGACGACAGCCTGCGGCAGCAGGTCATGACCGACCCGCATGCGCCGGCCCAGTTCCGCGGCAACATCCCGCTGCGAAACGCGCCGGCGTTCTACGCGGCGTTCGACATCAGGGACAGCGACAAGCTGTTCCTGCCGGCCGAGCAGCGCGCCC
>JBIIDF010000211.1:0-5564 GCA_044238535.1 Vicinamibacterales bacterium | reverse complement strand
CTGCACCCGACCGGCGCCGACCGCCGCTTTGAGTTCGTACTCGACCTGGTAACTGCGATGCCTGCCGCCTGGGCCGATGTCAGCGGGAAGGGGGCGGGCCACGAAGATGATGGAGGGCATGGGCAAAAGCTCCGGGTCCGTGCCGACATCACGACCAGTGAGGATCAGTCTCGTAGCCCAGCTTCAGAAGCACGTCATTATAGTGTCGCTTGAAATACTCGACGTGGATGGGCTGGAAATGATTGCGCCAGTCCCCGACGACGCCCTTTCGGTAATGGTTGTGCACATCTTCGACGCCCCGTGCGCGGCCTCCTGTTTTCCTGGCGAATCTGTGTCGTTCCACCATGTCCTGCAGGTCTTCGACCTGAAGACGTCGCGTCTGGAGTCCGTGTCTCCAGACGCGGTCGAGGGGATAGAAACGATACGGGTCGGGTCCGTGTGATGATGATGCCGCCGGTGAACCACCCGTCCCGGGTGACGGGTGCCACGCGCGGCCGAACTGCCGCCGTACCAGACGCCGTGCCCGGCCCCACAGGATGCCGGCCACACCGGCGACCCGTTCCCGATGTGTGCTGGATGGCAGGTGTGTCAGCCCCAGATGCTCGACGACTCTGGCGACATGGTCGACGGGAGACACGATCAGGTCTTCCATGCGGAGTTCGAGTACGTCCCGCTGGTCATACGCCCAGTCGTGCAGGTCGGTCAGCACGCGGCGGCTGAACTCCATTTCGTGCAACAGCCCCATCGATGGATCGGTGGCCTGCAAGCGGCGGCGATGCTCGCGCAGGCCGGGCCAGGTCTCGACACTGTGGGAGTGCAGATGCGAAAAATATGCCGACACGATCAGGTCCCGGGGATCACGGATCACGTGAAATCCGCGCCCTGGCGGCAACAACCTCGCCTGCCTGAACTCCGCGTTGGAGTACACCAGCACATCCGGCCTGAAGCAGCGGACCAGCGCGCGGAGGTCCGGGAAGTCCCACTCCTCAACGCGCGAGACCTCGAACATCCGCAGGTGCGTCGCCGCACAGATATCGGCCAGGATCGCCGTGATCCACTGCGTGGCGCACTTGTGATGGCCGAAGTACGCGAATCTGGGATAGCCCGTCTCCATCAGGCGTCTCTGCGTGACACGACTGGATGCACGCGTCCCTGCCCGAACCGTCGCCGCGCGTAATCGGCGATGCCATGCACCGTGGCACGGGACAACGCGGTCTGCTCCTGCGGCGTCTGGGCGAGGCGACGGGCCCGGGCCCGGGCCCGGGCATTCCACAGGAACAGGGCCATGCGGGGCACCAGCAGCGGGAGAGACGAGTGTTGCTCGATGCACAGGAGGCCGTTGCGGGTGAAATAGTACTGATAGAGTGCGCCGCGCTTGCCGCCGAAGGCCATGGACCCTCCGTGCCAGATTCTTGCCGTGGGCACATAGCGCAGGCGCATGCCCGATGCGCGGGCTCTCAGGCTCCAGTCGAGATCCTCGAACAGGAGGAAGTACCGGTCGTCAAACAGGCCGACGTGCTCGAACGCCTGCCGTGTGGCAAACAGCGCACAACCCGTGATCCAGTCGGTGTCGCCGGCATCCCCGAACTCAGGGCCGTCTGGCCGACCGAGCCCCTCGTGGACAGCATCGCCCCTTCTCAGGACCCGACCGCCCGCGAAATAGATGGTGCCTGGCTGAGTCTGAAACAGCGACTTTGGCGCCGCCGCCGCCACCTGCGCCTGGGTGCGACAGTCTGCCAGCAGTTCGGCCACGCACTGGGGATCGACGATCACATCGTTATTGAGAACGAACACATGAGTCGCGCCACTGGCAAGCGCGTGCCGGATACCCGCATTGTTTCCGCCCGTGTAGCCCAGATTGCTGCCGGTCTGCAGGACCGTGATGTGCGGATAGGCCTCGCGGATCACCGCTTCGGACCCGTCTTCCGAACCGTTGTCGACCACGATGATGTCCAGGGGAACGGTCTGCGCCTGCAGGCTCGACAGACAGGACAGCGTGTCGGCCTTGCCATTCCAGTTGAGAATGACGGCAACCACGTAGGTGTGTCCTGGTAGCGTACCGGATGGCCGCTCGCGGTCAGCGTCGTTCAAGGATGGTGAGCCCGTTGTTGTTGGTGCGACGTTCCTTGAGTGTGAACGTGCCACGTGCCAGAAATTCCTCGACGGCCGGCCATAGGCCAGTGGGATCGTCGTCCTGACCACGCGTCGCGAACGTCGTGGTGTCGTGCAGGATGATCCAGCGACGGGCCTTCAGGCCGTGTCGTGCCAATTCCGCCGAAAGCTGTCGGTACGTGTGCAGCGTGTCGATGAACAGCAGGTCGGTCTCGTCGATATCGAGAGCCGTTGTGTCGCCGACCGTCACGCTGAACGCGGTGCGGCCGGCGAGAGGGGCGAGTGCGGCCGCGATGGGCCGTTGCCGTATGTCGTAGCACCTGAGCACCGCAGGCTGAGCTGCGAGAAAGGCCGTGGTGGACACGCCGTGACGAACGCCGAATTCAGTCACATGCTCGACCTGTGATGCCAGATGGCGCAGCAACGGCAGGTGCTCATGGATATCTGTCGCCGTCTGCGCGGCCAGCGTATAGCGTTCTTCCAGGGTTGGCGTGCGTCGATATTCGAATGAGACGAACGGACAGGCGCGCCGTTCCCGTCCGGGACTGCCGCCCCACTTCACCGCGTAGTGCCATTGATTCCTGGCGTACGACACGCGAAAGCGCAGTCGCTCGAACCCGCGATACGCCTTGACCGTTGCGCTTCCCGTATGGAGGGACGCGGCCGCGATCTTCGGTGGCAGCGGGACCGACGCCAGCAGCAGGCGGCGCTTGTAATCGTTGTCCTCCAGATAGGCCGGCCAGAATCGTTCGTCGAACATCCCGACCCGGCGCCACGTCTGTTGCGTGAGACAGAACAGCGAAAAGCCGTGCCCCCGCACCACCGATGCGCCATGGTCAGCCCGCAACTGGCCGATCATCATCTCGATGCCATCGCGCCGCAGGACGATGTCGTCATTGGACAGGATCACTTCATCGTGCGACGAGACTGCGGCCCTCAGGATTCGGTTCCACCCTGCCGCACACCCCTCGTTGGTCCGGGGTCGAAGCACTTCGACCCGCTCCAGCGGGCCGCGGTATTCAGCGTCAAAGCGCCCACCGTTGTCGACTACCAGAATCCGGTTCGGCACCATCGTGCCTCGCAGCGCCGACGTGATCAGTCTGGCGAGCAGGTCGTACTTTCGATAGACAGGAACGCCGAGCAGGAGCGCCACAATTGCCCTCGTGAGGGATCATCTCAGCCCCACGCAGACAGGCTGATTCCGCCCCGATGGGAGAACGTCAAATCATAGTCTGGCCCGGCGGCCTCGGGCAAAGGGAAGGCCTGTCTGTCTCGGGTGCAGACGGACGCTGACCGTCACGCGTCAGGTGTAGCGGGCGTACCCGATCCGCCGCATCGTGTCTTCGAGACGATCTTCGATGTGGCACGCGATGGCGGGTTCGAGGTAGTCAGACCACCGTTTCGCATTCTCCGTGATGGGCCCCGACAGCAGTGGATCTTGCCGCCAGGTATCCAGACCGGGTGTGTGCTGCGTCACACATCCCGGGTCGAAGGGTTCCCCGAGGAAGGTGCACACGCGCGCGAACGTCTCCTGCGGCGCGGCGGACATATCTTCGTAGCGCACGATCAGGAGGCGGGATGCGTAGCGACAGGTCTCGGCGACGGTCGCCCTGTACCCGCGGCAGAAGGTTTGCGGGTCGACGCTCTGCAGCCAGCGGATGGTCGGCGAGTCCACCGGCTCCGACTGCCGGGCGACATCCAGTCGACGTCGATACGAACTGTACACGTCGAGTGGATGGCGAATCATGCAGAGAATCCGTGCGTCTGGGAACGCTGCCAGCATGAGCGGAAGCCGATGAATGTGATCGGGCGTCTTCTCCACAATCCGCTGCACGCCGCGGGCGCGGGCCGCATGTAAGAAATAGGCCTGCAGGGCGGCGCCGTTCCTGCACAGTCGCCACGCCAGCGCCTGCGCCCATCGGCTGCGTTCCGTCACCAGCCTGAACAGACGGTCCGCGGGCAGCCGGCCACTCCATCCTCGTGGGAGGGCGCGCAACAGTGACGCATGCACCTCCGCGTCATGGAGGAGGTAATCCCACGCCTTGCCGCGTGTCGACAGGATACTCGCGGGGTCGAGAAACACCCGTGACTCGGTGAGGTCGAACCGGTCGGGACTCTGGGTCGGTGTGAATCGCTCATGAGACTGAAGAGCGAGGTAGAGCCGACTGGTGCCGCTTCTCGGAACCCCGACGATGAAGACCATGCTGGCCGCAGGCATGGCGTCGGGGCGGCTGACCGCGACGGTGAGGGGCTCGACGGCGACAGGGGTGACTGGACGAATGATCATCGCTCACGTGCTGTCTGAGCGGCCTGCGGTTGCGTGCCCGGCGGATGCCTGAGGATTCGCGTGACCCTTGTGGTGCACACGCGCGAGAGAACAGGCGTCGCGCGCGCGTGGCAGTGAGAACTCCCGGAAGGTTATCACCCTGGGGCTCGCGTCTCAACTCGCCAGGTCGGTCCTGGGGACGTGTGACGGTGCGGCTGGCATGAGCACGGGGTCACGTGAGGCTGCAGCACACTGGCAGGCGCGCGCCCTTCGGACGATAATCATGCCGCTGCCGTTCCGGGCGCCGACGGGGTCGTGCACCATGACGAACGTCCACGAGGTCGCACGGACCCTGTCGTTGTATGAAGATCCTGCTCGCGCTTGATGAGATGTCGCCCGGTGGCGGGCCGAAGTTCATGATGAATCTCGGCCGCTATCTGTCCGCAGTCGGGCACGATGTGACGGTGTGGGCAGAGCGCAGGGGAGAGTGGTGGCCGGAGTTGGCCGGCTTGGGAGTTTCTGCCACCGGCCCACCACTCCCTGCCAGTGCCAGCCTGGCCGACCGCGCGAAAGCGGTGGCCGCGTCATGGAATCACCAGCACTTTGAGGTGGTCTTCGTGAATGTCAGCGGCTACAACCGTCTAGCGCAGTGTGCATGCCACATGCTGGACGATAGGACGGCGGTGGCGTATGTGCTGCATGGCGACTGGCGGGACCTCTACGATCTGGCGGAAGTCGACGTACGGGCCTGGAACTGTGCGGTAGGCGTCGGCCCCAGCGTTCGCGAGGGTGCCGCGGCCCGCTTCCCCTCCCGTCCCGTATTCGGGATCACCAACGGCATCGAACTCCCCACACCGGCCGAGCGCCACTCCCGTCGTGTGTGGGCACTGCCGCTGCGACTGCTCTTCGTCGGCCGGTTGATCGACTCGCACAAGGGTGTATTCCGATTACCCGCGATCCTCGCGGCCTGCCGGGAACGTGACCTGCCCGTCACGCTGTCAATTGTAGGCGATGGCCCAGACGGTCATCGACTCAGGCGGATGTTCCATGCAGCGGGACTGGATGATCGTGTCACGATGCTGGGCATGCAGCCACCGGCCACAATCGCGGCGGCCATGCGGGATCATCATGTGTTCGTGTTTCCCACCAACACCGAGGGTATGCCGCTGGTCGTGCTCGAGGCGCA
>JBIIDF010000210.1:0-5587 GCA_044238535.1 Vicinamibacterales bacterium | reverse complement strand
TCTGACGTGCGCGCCGGCCCAGACGCACGCGATTCTCGGCAAGAGCCAGATCCATCAACGCCTTTCCGATCGCCGGAATGTCCGCAGCGGATTCAATGATGTAGCCCTCGTCGTCGTGGGTCAGCAGTTCCGATGCCCCGTTGGCCCGGGTGGTCATCACCGGCAGACCGCATGCGCAGGCCTCGAGCACGCTCAGGCTGCAGGCGTCGTGCCAACTGGGGAGCACAAAGGCATCTGCGGCCTGCAGATACACGCGTGGGTCGGCGACCGCACCGTCGCATCGGACGGCGTGCTGCATACCGAGCCGGCGCACATCACTCAGCATGCGACCGTTTGGTTGCTGTCCGATCGTCACGAGCGTCATGTCTGGTCGGAGCGTACGTACACGGGCGAACGCACTCAGCAACGGGTGCACGCCCTTGAGACGAGGATTGCGGGCCGCAAAGAGCAATACGGTTTGTCCCGCAAAGCCAAGCCGTTCGCGAAGCGCCTCGCGAACCGCAGGTGCCGCCGGGGTGAAATGTCTCGTGTCCACGCCGTTTGGCACCAGCCGCACGCACTCGGCAGACACCCGATGCCACGCCGCCAAATCGTCTGCGACCCCCTGCGAAACCGCAATCACCAGTCCGTCACGTCGCGGTGGATACCGGGCAGCCTCGAACGTCTTGACCTGACGGAGCCAGTGGACACGGCGTGGATTCAACCGCGCCAGCATACGCTCCCATGGCCGTCTGGCATGCCAGTCACGCCTCTCATTCGCCAGGAGACTTCCGGATTGCGGATGCAGGATGTCGGCCTGTGTGCACACGCCGAAGTCGTGCGTGACGTCGAGGCGCATGCCGGCGGCCATGCGTTCCGCCAGAAGGGCCCGGCGCATCCGGTCGTCGTCCCACGGCAGCGGGACGACCCTGATGGTGGCCCGCTCGGGCACGTCGTGCTGGCGGAAGGCCAGCACCGATACCTGGTGCCCACGCACGTCGAGGGCATGCGCGAGCTGCCATGTCCAGCGCTCCAGACCACCGCCGTCCCTCGAGAACCGCTCGATGATCAGGCCGATCTTCACGCAGAGCCTCTGCGCTCCCAATGCGCCACTACGGCGTCAACGACACGATCCGGATCCAGGCTCTGCATATAGAGACACTCCCGGTCTTTCCGGTAGGTGTGATGGCTGATGGGGCGACGTGCCTGAAGGATCGTATGGCCCGGGCCCCACGGACCGGTGCGCTCCGGATGCGTCGGTCCGAACAGCGCGATGACGGGTACGCCAAACGCCGCCGCAGCGTGCATGGGGCCTGAGTCACAGCTCACCATGAGACGGGCCCGTCGATACAGACACAGGGCTTCGTCCAACAACAGCTGCCCGACGAGCGAGTGACAGGGACGATGACCGAGCCTTCCCGCAAGTGCACCAGCGTCGGAGATATCTTCAGGGCCTCCGCTGATCACCAGCGCCTCCCGAATGTGCGACGGAAGCCGTGTGATCATCGCGGCCGCACTGTCGAGCGGCAGGCTCTTGGAACGCCAGCGGCTGAACGGATTCAGCACGACGAATCCGTGGCGCGCGATTCCGTGCCCGTCAAGCAGGAGGTCAAGCGCCGCTTCAGCCTCCGGTCCGGTATGCAGCGCTGGGTCTGGGGCACTGACGGGAATCCCGGCGGCTGCGCAGATGTCCGCACAGACGGCGACGGCATGTCGCGTCAGATCTGGCTGCAGGACACGTTGCCAGCCCGGTCTGAAGGCCCCACGTCCGACTCGCGTGCGTGCGCCGCTCAGATACATCCACGCGGCACTCCGGCGATTGCCCTGCAGGTCGATGGCCAGGTCGAACGGGCCGTGCCGAGCCAGCCGTCGGCGCACCTCGCGCAGATAGCCCAGTGTCAGTCTCGGCGATGGCGAGGAAAGCACCAGCGCATCGAGGTGAGGATCGTGCCGCACCGCGCCCGACCACCGCGCATCTACCGCGAGAGTGATGTGCGCTTCCGGGAGCGTCGCGCGCAGGGCCCGGAAGCAGCCCGTGGCGTGAATGACGTCGCCCAGGGAACTGAGCTTCACCACGAGCACCCGCGGGGCGACCCTCCCCGTGGCAGGCGAGCGGCTCACCGCGCGGATCCTTCCGTGCGGCCGAGGGCCTCGCGCAGCGTCTCGCCGATGATGGTGAGGTGCCCCCGATAGGTACACAACGCCTCCCGCATGATGGCAAGATCCGTCTCCCGCGTGTGCACCCGCGAATAGGCGTTGGTCCCGATAGAATCGCCCGGGTAGCGGCCCTGCGGACTCGCGAACAGGTCGATGCCTGCGATGGTCAGCTCGTCGGGCTGCAGGGCGGCCGCCAGAACCACCATGAGTGCGCCGTTGCTGGGTCGCGCCGGCCAACGGCGGTCACGGATGATGGGGGCGATGCGCTCCATCGTGACGTAGCGCATGGTCCGCAGTCCGTGGACCCGCAGGTGTCGCAGCAGCATGCCGCGCTCGAGATCGCGATTCCAGATGCCGACGATCGCTCCCTCGACCTGCTCGAGCGTGAGCGGATCGCCGACGAAGACGACCTGTGGCTGAGTCAGCATGCGACGTTCCCGCCACCGCCAGTTCACGCGCATCAGGCAATCGTGGGAGACGTCCGGCACACGCGGATCTTCAGAACTCGGTCCGTTGCCGAGGCACAGGATGCTCCGTGGCCGACCGAGTGCGAGCGCCAGGTCGGCCACCGAATCCATTCGGCCTCGGTCAACCAGACGCGAGGCCAGCCGCCATGCCAGACTCTGCCCCAGTCGGTCCCGCCACGTCGTCGACCGCCAGTCCTGCGCGACCGGCGGCAAGACGGGCCCCCGTGGCAGCGTGCGGTCGAGTACATCCCGGTGAGTCGCCAGCCCGTCGGATGCCGTGACGTCCCACATGGTCACAGGCACCCCTCGTCTGGACATCGCCCGACGCCAGCCCGGGCTGAGCGACTGGCCGCCGTCGAGCAGGACGACATGCTGCACCCCGAGCCGGCGCATCCACCATGCCGCAAAGGGCGCTGGGGGCAACGGCAGTGGCCTCTCGTCTGGAAACATGGTGCGCAGGAGATGCTGGGTGCCGCTCCGTGCGGCGGTCGCCACGAGGCCCATCTGCGGTCGATCATCGAGCAGTGACTGGAGGACCGGCAACGCGGCCACAAACTGCTGGGGCGCGCCGCCATGCACCCAGATCGCTCGCTTCACGGCCGGCGGCATCAGCCCGACTGGACGACTCGCGAGCGTGCGCCGACACCGGTCCCACACCCAATCGAGGGCCGACCCCAGCTGGAACCTGGCAGTCTGGGAGGCAGGATCCCGTTCCAGATACCCCAGTTCGAGCAGCAGCGGTTTCTCAATGGCGACCACCTGTCTCAGCGTCCGCGCCGGCTTCGTCCGGAACTTGCCGACGCCCCTGGTCGAGACCGCGCCGCTGAGACGTGCGACCGCCTCCTTGGGCCGAGGGGCGTCGACCGCCCGGAGCACGCGGGATGACGTGGCCACGAAATCGGTACACAGGTCCTCGTAGCGCACCTCCAGATAGCGCTCGCGAAGCATCGCCCCGAAGTCTCTGCCGATGCGGACGCTGTTGACCCAGTGCAGGGCGTTATAGACGTGCGGGCGTCGCCGGTAGGCGTGTGCCGACAGGCGAAGACCATGGGCGGCGTGCACACGATCCGTATTGAAATAGATCTTCCGCCAGAAGGGGCTGTCGGGGCCCCGGTGATCGCTGAAGGCGACGTCGCGTCCATCGCGGATGAGATGCACGAATCGCGCATCTGGAAAGCAGTAATCGATAACCGGCAGGATGTATGCGGTCTCGCATAGCTTCCATCCCCAGTGCGCATCCTCGTCGAGGTGCAGTCGATGCCGGGCGAATGCGTGCGCGAGCAACGACTGCAGATGCGCGTCCGGTGGCAAATCAGGGCGCCACAGCGGTGAATAGTCAGGGTAGTACTTCGTGACGAGATACTCGACGACCTCGAGCACGTCGAGCGAGTCCCACGACTCGTTGATGCGGGCGCCCATGGAGATGCCCGCGTCGTGCAGCAACTGAGCGAGCAGGCGGCTTCCTGAATGCGACTTGTTGAAGGCCACCACCGGCGGGCGCGTCGCCCGCATCGCCTGGCGAAATCCGTCCAGCGTGGGGGACGTCACGACTGCAGCCTCCGCGCCTGCCACGATTCGGTGACCACGCGGATCAGTGCCTCAGCGACCCGCGCTGACGCCACTTCCCTCATGCACCGGTGGTCGACCGGGCACTCGTGGAGCAGGCAGGGGCTGCAGTCGACGGAGTGTCGCACAACTGCTGACCAGGGCCCCGTCGGCCCTGTCGCGTCTTCGGAGGTGGGGCCAAAGACGGCGACGGTCGGGATACCAAGGGCATCGGCCATGTGCATGGCCCCGGAGTCGTTGGTGAGCACTGCCTCACAGGAGGCCACCACTGCCATCAGGGAGCCCACCGTTGTGCGGCCCGACAGATCAATCGCCTCGGTTCCCATGGCGCGCAGCGCGTTCGCGACGCGCGCACCGATCTCCCTGTCGGCTGGCGATCCCAGAAGCACCACCCGAGCGCCGAGCGCCTGCGCTGCCATCGCCGAGGACTCGGCGAATCGCTCTGGGGGCCAGCGTTTGGCTGCGCCGTTGGCGGCCCCTGGAGCGACGCCGATCCATGGGCCCTCGTTGGGCAGGGCACTGTTGCCGGGATCGACCGCGAACGGTGCGAGGGTCGGCCGCACGGGCTCGGGCATCGTCGCCGTGATGCCCGCACGCTGCAGGAGCGCCAGGTAGTACAGCGACTGATGCGTCGGCCCGGCAGTCGCGGCAGGCACCGGCACCGAATGGGTAAGCAGCCATCCCCGTCCCTTGACGTCATAGCCGATACGCAGTGGCACACCTGCCATCCACATGACCAGCGCCGCCTCGAAAGCGTTCTGCAACAGGATCGCCGCATCGAAGCGAAGTGCCCGAATCCGCTCCGCACACCGCCATCGACCAATCACGTCGGTCCTGCCGCGGCCAGACGTCCAGGGGATCACCTCGTCGATGCCTGGCTGGCGATAGAGATCACTAACCGCAGGTGGTGCGGCCACGGCAAGATGCGCGTGCGGCAGCGCGTCGCGCAACTGTCTGAGGGCGGGCATCGACATGACGCCATCACCGAGCCAGTTCGTGGCTCGCACCACCACTCGGCAGCGAGCCGGCAGCCCGAGCGGGGCGCGGATGGCGCGGTTCATGCCGGGACGTGAGGCGTGCGGCCTCCCGCGGTAAATCGACCGGTCCTGGGTTCGATGGCCCTGGTGAAGCCGATGGATGCCCCTCTCAGAAAGTGTCGGAGCCGATGCCAGCGCCTCGGCCGCGGTCCCATGTCCACCGCGACACCGCCTCGCAACCATCGGCACGCCATGGCGGCCAAAGGCCTGACGGACGACCATCCACAGAGCCTCAGCATTTTCGCGGACGCTGCGCCGGTCCCCCGCATGTAGCCCGCGACCACAGCATCGGCAGCGTCACCGTGACGCACACCGTGGTGCACCACCACGGCGCGGGACGTTTCGGCAGCCGCAAATCCCGCCCGGAGGAGCCGCGTGCAC
>JBIIDF010000011.1:0-19185 GCA_044238535.1 Vicinamibacterales bacterium | reverse complement strand
AGTGCCGTCGCACCGGCGCGTGAGGAAAGTACCGTCGTTCCAGAAAGACGTCCCGATAGGCACGGGCGGGGAGCGCCACGAGCCCCGTGACCAGCAGACAGGACACCGAGGCCCCCGCCAGGTGCCACCAGGCGTTGACCGCCCCCCCGCCTGGGGCTTCACCTGCTGGACCGGCGATGGCATACAGGCGGCCGGCCCACCAGAGACCGAGCCCCGTCACCGAGAGCACCGCAGAGGCGACGTCGGCGCGAAGCCGCAGACGCCGATAACGCGTGGATTTGTCGACGTTCACTGGACGGCTTCCGAGAGCCGCCCCTCACTGTAGCCCGTCAGGACTTCTTTTTCGACAGGTGAACGCTGCCGTTGGTCGTCGACATGGCGACTCGGGCCCCTCCGCCATTGAGGGTGCCTTCGAAATGCTGTCGTGACGAGGTCTCGGCGCGGTGCACCGGCAGGTCGGCGACATCGAACTCGCCGTTGGTCAGATCAGCCGTGAGCGACAGTCGGCTCGCTTCCGGCACGGTCAGGGTCACGCCTCCGTTGGTCGACTCGATGGCAATCTGGTCAGCGTCGACCAGGGGACGCGCGAATTCGATGAACACGCGGCCGTTCGTGGTCGTCACGTCCACGGACGGACTGGTCATCGCCTCCGCCTGAATCCGTCCGTTGGAGGTGCGTCCCTCCACCGCCGCATCGAGTCCGGCGAGGCGCAGGGACCCGTTGGTGTTGGTGATGCTGACTGCCACGCCCGCAGGGACCTTGATCGTCCATTCGACTTCCACCGACTGGAGGCCATTGAACCGCGGATACTGCACCTCGACGCGCACCTCGCTCGGGGAGGCCGCCTCGACAATTGATACCCGTTCGAGCTGTTCCCGGGCACTCGACTCCGACGTGCTCTTGGCGACACGCCGGGCGGTCATCTCCAGGGCGCTCCCAGTGGTCGCCTCAACGGCCACCGCGCCGTTCACATTCTCAAGCACGAGTCGTCCGCCTGGGGCCAGCGGAAACTGTCGCGTCCAGACATCATGGGCTTCGCGGTTAGCGACGGTCATGGCCCATTCGCCGCCCGTATCGGTCCGGATATCGCAGCCGGACAACAGCAGGCCGAACAGCACGATGCCCACCGGTCTCATGTCAGCCATGGTTCTCATGCGCATCCCCTCTGAGCCGGTTAGACGAGGGCCTCCGTGGCCCGGTTCAGTGCAGCTGGATGGAAATCAGTTTCGAGACCCCGGGTTCTTCCATGGTGACGCCGTAGAGCCGGTTGGCAATCTCCATAGTCTTCCGGCTGTGCGTGATGATGATGAACTGCGTCCGGTCCATCATGCCCCGCAACAGTTCGACAAACCGGCCGATATTGGCGTCATCCAGCGGGGCGTCGATTTCGTCGAGCAGACAGAACGGGCTCGGCTTGTAGCGGAAGATGGCAAACATCAGCGCGATGGCGGTCAGCGCCTTCTCGCCACCGGACAGCAGCATGACGCTCTGCAGCCGCTTGCCCGGCGGTGAGGCCACGATGTCAATGCCGCTTTCGAGCGGGTCCGTGTCGTCGATCAGGCTGATGCCGGCCTTCCCCCCGCCAAACAGGGTCGAGAAGGTGTCCTGGAAGTTGAGATTGATCGCCGTGAACGCATCGCGGAACCGGGCGTGCGTGGTTTCATCGATGCGGCGAATGGCTTCATTGGTCTGGGCAATCGAATCCAGGAGATCCTGCCGCTGCGTGGTCAGGAACACGTGCCGCTGTTCCAGCTCGGCATGCTGCTCGATGGCCATCATGTTGACGGGGCCGATGCGGTCGATCTTTCCTCGCAGTTCGCTGATGGCCTCTTCGGCCGTCATCCGTTCGGGCACCGGGGCATCGCCCGCATCGCTAACCGCGTCGTCCTCATCGGGATCCACCGCATCGGCGGCGCGTATCGTGCGCACGTCAGGCTCGACAATCCCTGCGGCTTCCATGGCGTCGACGTCCTGACGGACTTCCTGCAGGGTCACCCCGACGGCATCGTAGGCCTGCTGGGCCAGGTGCGTGAGTTCCGTCTCGGCGGTTGCGCGGCTGACCTCGAGTTCGGAGGCCAGTGCCCGAATGGCATCGAGCGCGCGCCGGGCATCGCGAATGACCTGGTCCTGCGTGTCCACCGCCGTGCGCAGCTCGCCCGCGCGGTCGTCCGCCTCGCGGACCTGCTCGCGCAGCGAGTCGAGCAGGCGCACATCTTCGTCGAGCTGACGTTCGTGGTCACCGACGCCGTCCACCAGCCGCTCGCGCTGCTCGCCCATCAGGGCGATATCACGCTGGCAGGCCGACAGTCGACGCTCGAGTTCGGTCGCGGCCATCTCCATCCGGACGACTTCCTGCTCGAGTGCGGACAGCCGCTCGGTGAAGGCGGCCAACGCCGCACGCACCTCGGCGACCCGCTGGCTGCACTGCTCGGCATGCTCGCGCGCGGTGGTCAGGCGCAACACATGCTCGCTGAACTGCTCGTCCGCGATGCGCTTGTCCGCGTCAAGACGAGCGATGGACTCGCTGGCCTCGGCCTGCCGGAGGTCGAGGGCCGCGATTTCCTCATGTACGCGGCGGATGTCGCCGTCGACCAGTTCCCTGCGTTGCGAGATGCGTCCCTCGTCCTGGGCGGCCCGGCTCTCCTGCGCCTCCGCGGCCACCATGGCCTTCTCCTGCCGGTGCATTTCGGCGCCGAGCCGCTGCACGCCGGCCGTGGCCTCGATCATGACCTGTTCGAAGTGTACCGATTCGTCGGCAATCCGCGCCAGCGCCAGACGTTCCTCGGCAATGCGCTCGCGCAGTTCCTTGATTTCGCGCTTGGTCGCGAGGATCCCTCTCGACTCGGCCTTGGCCCCGCCACTCACCTGGTGGCGTCCACGGAAGACGTCGCCGTCGAGCGTCACGCCCGTCGGCCCCCGGGCCGCGGCCGCGGCCGCCGCGGTCTCGAAGGTCTCGGCCACGTACACATCACCCAGCACACGGCGGACCGTCGCGGCGAATGTCCCCTGAATGCGGACGACGTCGCTCAGGCGCACTACGCCGGGAGGGAGCACGGGCCCCGACCCGGCCTCGGTGACCGCTTCGCCATGCTGCGCAACGATGAATCCGCAGCGCCCGGCGTCCTCCTCGCGCACCAGCCGCAGGCCGGCGGTTACCTGTTCGAGTCTGTCGACGACCACGTACTGCAGCAGGTCGCCAACGCAGGCCTCGACGGCGCGTTCATAGCGGGAGTCGACGTCGAGGAAGTCAGCGAGCGCCCCTCTCGCCCCGATGGCGGAGGCTGCCGGGGACAGCACCAACCGGGCCGCATCGCCGAAACCGGCACGGTGCGCATCGAGTTCTTCGAGGGAGCGTAACCGGGCCGACAGTCCCGCCAGTTGCTGCTCGCCGGCGCGCACATCGCGGGTGCGGCGCTCGAATTCACCGCGCGCGTGGGCCAGCGTCTCTTCACACCGGAGACGTTCGAGACGCGCCGCCTCCAGCGCGTCCTGGGCCATCACCAGCTGCTCGCGCGCGATGGCGCGATCCGACTGCGCCCGATCGAATTCCGCCACCAGTTCGCCCTGCTCGACGGCCAGACGCTGTCCCGCCGCCACTGCACGCTCCCGCTGGGCGGTGGCGGACTGCACCGTCGCCGTCAGGGCCGTCACCGTGTTGACGACGGCATACACTTCCGCCCGGGCACGCTCGACGTCCTGCTCGGCGGCCTCGATGGACTGCTGGGCCCGGGCATACGCCTCTGCGGCCTCGAGGGCCGTGCCCTCCGCCTCACGACGACGAATGGCCGCCTCGTCAACGGCCTGACGCCGCTCTTCGAGGGCGAGCCGCTCCGGCACGCGTCGGCCTTCCAGCTGCTGGCGCTCGGCCTCCAGTTCGTCCGCGCGCCCCTGCAGCATCGTCGCCTGCTGCCGGTCGAGGGCGATCTGCTGCTGGCGCCGGTTGATGTCCAGTTCCTGATTGTGGGCCAGGTCCCGCAGGCGCCCGGCCACGCCGTCTGCCTCGGCCTGCGAGATGCGCAAGGCGGCCTGCGTGGTCTCCACCTCGGCCAGGCGGGCGGCCGCGGCAGTCTCCTGTTCGCGCACATCTGCCAGGCGCGTCCGTGCGGCCTCGATCGCCTCGGACAGCGACTGGTAGCGGCGGGCAAACAGCACCTTTTCCCACCGACGCATCTCATCACGCAGCCGGGTGTAGCGACGGGCGCGGGCCGCCTGCCGCTTCAGCGCGCCCTTCTGCTTCTCGACCTCATAGACGATGTCGTCCAGACGCGTCAGGTTCTGCTGCGCCGCTTCGAGCTTCAGTTCGGCGGACCGCCGCCGGGCCTTGTACTTGGTGATCCCGGCCGCTTCCTCAATCAGCTGTCGCCGATCGGTCGGACGCGAGCTCAGGATCATCCCGATCTTGCCCTGTTCGATGATTGCGTAGGCCTTGGCGCCAAGCCCCGTGTCCATGAGCAACTCATGGATATCCTTCAGGCGGCACTGCTGCCCGTCGATCAGATACTCGCTCTCGCCCGAGCGGAACAGGCGTCGCGTCACCTCGACCTCGCGGGTGATCTCCGGGGCGAAGTTCACGCGGTCGGTCTCGCCGGCCTCTGTGGCCAGATAGGGCTCGTAGCCCAGTTCCTTGTCGAGTGACGGCGGCACGACCACGCCGCTCAGTCGCAGGCGGACTTCGGCCGCCCCGGTGGGCTTGCGGGCGTCCGACCCGTTGAAGATTACATCCTCCATCGTCTCGCCGCGGAGGCTCTTCGCACTCTGCTCGCCCAGCACCCAGGTCAGGGCATCGGCCACGTTGCTCTTGCCGCACCCGTTGGGGCCGACGATCGCCGTGACCCCCTGGTCGAAGGAGAGTTCGGACCGATCGGAAAATGATTTGAAGCCAGAGATCTCGAGACGTTCAAGACGCATGCGGAACCACTATCGGGAAGGGAGCGGACACTACTGGCCGATGCGCCCGCTGCGGCCCTGCGTCTGCGCCAGCAACCGTTCGGCTTCGCCGAAGCGGGTGAGCGCATAGCCGGCCTGGGGATCGGCCTGGATCAGGCGCTGACGCGCCGTGGCGATATCGAAGACCGCCTGATCGATTTCGAAGCGAATCATCGCGCGGATGAACGGCAGGTCCCGGTTCCAGGCGTCTTCGTCGATCACGGTGTTGCGGCTGACCACAAAGGCCCTGAACGCCGCCACCATGGCATCGTCGACCTCGAACCCGCGCCCCACGTACTTGAAGGACGACGACTTGCTGCCGGGCCTCGTGTCGTTCTCGTAAAAATACGGTTCGGCGAACGACGCGAAGAGCCCGCGGTTGAACAGCGACCGGCCGAAGCGGGTCGGATTGAATCCTTCGGTCGGGCCTTCGAAGCGCTCGTCCGGGTCGACGCCGCCACCGGAGTACACCTTGCGACCGCTGGCGGTGTATTTCAATTGGTCGGGTGACGTGGCGCGCTCCGACTGATCCTTCATGGTGTAGGTCAGATACTCGTCGAAGGTCCCATCCCAGGGCCGTTGAATGAGACGGCCGCTCGGGGTGTAGTAGCGGGCGGTGGTCAGCGCCAGCCCGGCGCCTCCACTGACGCGGAATACCGACTGCACCAGCGCCTTGCCGAACGTGGTTTCGCCGATAACCAGCGCGCGATCGTGATCCTGGAGGGCGCCCGAGACAATCTCCGACGCACTCGCGCTTGACCGGTTGACCAGGGTGATCATCGGCAGCGTCGCATACCCGGGGTCCTCGGTGGCACGGTAGTCCTCGTCGGAATTGGCGACGCGCCCCCTCGTGTAGACCACCATGGCTCCCTTGGGCAGAAACCGGTTCGAAATCCGAATGGCCTGATCCAGTTGTCCGCCGGGATTGCCACGCAGGTCGAGCACCAGCCGCTTCATCCCCTTCCGCGTCAGCGATTCGAGAGCGGTGCCCAGGTCCTCGTCGGTGCGCTCGGCGAAGTCGGTGATGCCGACATAACCGGTCTGATCGTCAATCATGAACACGGCAGACAGGCTCGGAATGCTGACCTGGTCGCGCATCACTGCCATGGGAATCAGTTGGTCGAGCCCCTTGCGTTTGATGCCGATGTTCACGAACGTGCCCTTGGGCCCGCGCAGCTTGCCCACCGCATCGTCCGATGTCCAGCCCTTGGTCGACTGTCCCTCGATCTCGGCAATCACGTCTCCGCGGCGAATCCCCTTGGCGTGCGCGGGAGACCCCTCAAAGACCCGCACGGAGGTGATGCCGTCCGGCACGGCCTGAATGGTGATGCCCAGGCCGAAATACCGGCCTTCCTGGCGTTCGCGCATCTGCTTGTAGCTGCGCGGATCCATGAAATTCGAATGCGGGTCGAGCGTCTGCAGCATCCCGTTGATCGAGCCGTAGACCAGCTGATCGGATTCGACGGGCTCGACATACTGCCGCTCGATGGCGGCGAGGGCCGCCGTGTACACGCGATACCGGTCGGCGACCGGATCCTGCGCCGTGGCGACACGGGGTCCTAGCCATCCTCCGACCACCGCCGACGCGGCGAGGGACAGCACCACGGCAAGACCCGGCTGTAGACGCATACGGCGATGCTAGCGAATAACCCGCCCCCCGGCAAGGAGTTCCGGGGAGCTGGGGTATACTCGCCGAGGAAGACGTCGCCGTCAGGCACGCCACCCGCAGACCTCCTTCTGGAGTAGCACGTATGTTTGGTTCCATCGGCGTCACAGAACTCGTCATCATCTTCGTGATTGCCCTGATCGTCTTCGGCCCACGGAAGCTGCCCGAGCTCGGCAAGTCGCTCGGCAAGAGCATCAACGAGTTCAAGAAGGCGTCCAACGAGCTGCAGCACACGCTCGAGCAGGAAATCCGCGTCGAGGAGCAGCAGCAGAAAGTCGCGGCGCCCCCAGTCGCCGAGCCGGTCCCTCCGACGCCCGTGACGGAACCGACAGCGCCCGGCGACACGGTGCCGCGGTAAACCCGCCGTATGGCGCTGGCACCGCTCCCGTCCCGGGATGTCCCCTCTCCACTTCCCGACGACCCGACACTCGACGCTGACGGCCCCGATGAGCCGGGGGACGACGACCCCCTCGACGGGCGGATGACGTTCCTCGAGCACCTCGACGAACTGCGGAAACGCATCACCCATGCGGTGGTCGCGCTCGTCACAGGCTTTGTCATGGCCAGTATCTTCAGCAGCCGCATCCAGGCGTTTGTCTACGAACGGCTGACGGCGGACCTTCCCGAGCGCAAGTTCATCTACACCGAGCCGGGTGAAGGGTTCTTCCTGTGGGTGAAGATCTCGGCGCTGGCCGGAGTCCTGCTCGCCTCGCCCTACATCATGTTGCAGGTCTGGCTGTTCATCGCGCCCGGCCTGTACGCGAAGGAGAAGCGCCTCGCCATCCCCTTCGTCGTGGTGTCGTCCGCCCTGTTCGTGGCCGGCGCGGCCTTCGGACATCACATGCTGTTCCCCGCGGCCTGGCGGTTCTTCGCCGGGTTCAGTAACGAATACATGATTTTTACCCCCCGGGTGGACCCGGTGTTCGGCCTCTACGTGAAGCTGCTGCTCGGGATGGGCCTCGTCTTCCAGATGCCCATGCTGATGTTCGTCCTCGCCAGACTTGGGCTGGTCACGGCCCGATTTCTCCTGCGGAACATCAAATACGCCGTGCTGGGCATTTTCATCGTCGCGGCCATCATCACGCCGGACGGCAGCCCCGTGAACCAGGCCCTGGTCGCGGTGCCGATGATGGCGCTCTACCTGATCGGCGTCGGCGTGGCGTGGCTCTTCGGAAAATCCGAGCGGATCGACGACTCCGCAACGGCCTGATCGCCCATCGTCGCGTTGACTTGCGCGCGAACGCGCGCATATCATCTACGGCATGAAGATCTATAGCCGAATCATGGCTGGCGCTGTCCTGTCGCTGCTGACAGTCGTGCCGGCGTTGGCGCAGTCCTCCGCGCAGACCCGTCCAGCCACCAGCACGGTGATGGGCGACACAGGCCTGTGGTTTGTGCCAACCGGTGAAACCCTGCCGAAGGGAAAAGTCGCAGGCTCGGTCGGTCGCATCAATTTCGACCGCTCGGAAGGCTTCACCGACATCGCTGATTTTTCGGGCAGCTTCGCATTCGGCGTGACCGACCGTCTGGAAATGTTCGGGGCCGTGGCCGCGTTCCGGCGCATCGATGCTGACCGGCGCCCGATCCTCAGCGGCAATCAGCCCATGGACTATCCCATCCGCAGCGGATGGGAACAGGGCTTCGGTGACGCCACCATCGGCGGAAAACTCAATCTCCGGACGCAGGCCACGGCCGCCGGCGGCGTGGCAGTCGCCCTCCGCGGGGCCGTCAAGATTCCGTCCGCCAGCCGGGACCTGGGCCTCGGCACCGGTCGCCCCGACTACATGGTCGACGCCGTGCTGAGCCGTGAGATGGGTCGCGCCGAAGTGGCGGGCTACACGGGTGTGCGCTTCCGGACCTCCCCCGCCGACTACGACCGTAGCCACAGCCTGCGCTACGGCGTCGGCCTCGGCTGGCCCAGCCGCGGACAGCTCAAGCTCTTCACCGAAGCCAACGGCGAGTTCTACTTCGACAATACCGTCAACTACCGTGGCGCGTTTGTGTCGAGCTATGGCGGCCCTGTGGCGTCGTGGGATGTGCGCCAACCCTTCGACGTGTTCATCGGATCCCAGTACACCGCGTCCAACGGCTTCTACTTCGGCACCGGCCTGAGCTACGCCATCACGACGACGCAGCGCGGCAGTGTCAACGGCTACGACAACGTCTTCGGCGACAAGTTCGGCCTGCAGGTGCGCCTGGGCTATCACCCCGGCGTCGCGGTCTACGTGGCCCCGCCCCCGCCCCCGCCCCCGCCGCCGCCCCCGGCTCCCCCGGTGAATCGTCCTCCGACCGTCACCGCCAAGTGCGACCCCTGCTCGGTGCTCGTGGGTGGACGCGTGATGCTGATGGCCGACGGGGCAGACCCCGATGGCGATACGCTCAGCTACAAGTGGTCGGCCCCCACGGGCGCGCTGTCCGCGGCCGCAGACCGCCAGACAGCCTTCACGGCCCCTGGGCAGCCCGGTTCCGTGCCGGTCACCGTCACCGTCAGCGACGGCAAGGGCGGGAACGCCACGGCCTCGGTGACCATTCAGGTGATGGCGCCGCCGAAGAAGGAATACACCTTCGAAGATGTGCACTTCGACTTCGACCGCTATTCCCTGCGTGTCGAAGCCACGCGCGTGCTTGACGAGGCGATCAAGGCGCTGGCCGAAGATACGTCCCTGCGCATCATGGTCGAGGGCCACACGTGCAACATCGGTACCACGGAATACAACCTCGCCCTCGGCGAGCGCCGCGCGATGGCGGTCCGCGAATACCTGACTAACCGCGGCGTCGGTGCCGACCGGCTGCAGACCATCAGCTACGGCGAGGAACGACCGAAGCACGACAACGGCCGTGAAGAAACGCGCCGGCTCAACCGCCGCGCCGCCATGACGGTGCGGGTCCAGTAAGCCCGTCCGATACCCCACACATCACACGGGCCCGGTCATCGCAGGATGACCGGGCCCGTTGTCGTTTCAGGTTCGGTTCGCCAACCGGTCAGTAGGCCTTGGCGAACCACGCCGTGACGGTCGCGGGCGTGCCACACCGCACACAGCCCACGCCAGGCGTCTGCTCGAACCCGAACGGGATGTTCCGAATCGTCGCCTGCGTGTCAGTCTTGATCTGGGCCTCGCACGCGGCACTGCCGCACCAGGGCGCCTGCACAAATCCGGGGCGCCCCTCCATGACGGCCTTGAACTCGTCGTAGCTGGTGGTGGCAGAGGTATGGCTCTCGCGGAAGGCGCGGGCTCGCTCGAGGAGCGCCGTCTGGATCTCGTCGAGCAGGGACTGCACGGTGGCCGCCAGCCCTTCCATGGGCAACGCCTGCTTGGCCCGCGTGTCACGACGTGCCGCAAACACCGTCGACTTCTCGATGTCCTTCGGGCCGATTTCCAGACGCAACGGCACGCCGCGCATCTCGTATTCCGAGAATTTCCAGCCGGGAGTGTTGCTGTCGTCCGCGTCCAGCTTCACGCGGATGCCCGCTGCCTTGAGCTGGGCGGCGATGGTCTCGCAGGCCGGCAGGACCGTCTCCTTCCAGTTGCCCTTCGGAATCGGGACAATCACCACCTGCCAGGGGGCCACGCGCGGCGGCAGGATCAGCCCGCTGTCGTCCCCGTGGGTCATGATGACGCCACCAATCAGTCGCGTCGACACGCCCCACGACGTCGTCCAGGCGTGCTGCACCGTCTTGTCGCGTCCCTGGAACTGAATCTCAAACGCTTTCGCGAAATTCTGTCCGAGGTTATGCGAGGTGCCGGCCTGGAGGGCCCGGCCGTCCCCCATCAGGGCCTCGATCGAGTAGGTGCGCGAGGCCCCTGCAAATTTTTCGCTCTCACTCTTCTGCCCGTCGACCACCGGCATGGCCAGCACCGACTCCGCAAACTCCTTGTAGAGCGCCAGAATCTTCAGCGTTTCTTCCTGCGCCTCCTCGGCGGTCTCGTGGGCCGTATGGCCCTCCTGCCAGAGGAATTCCGTCGTCCGCAGGAAGGGACGCGTCACTTTTTCCCACCGCACCACGTTCGCCCACTGATTGATCAGCACCGGCAGGTCGCGCCATGACTGAATCCAGCGCTGGTACATCACGCCGATAATCGTTTCGGACGTCGGCCGGACAATCAGCTTCTCTTCGAGATCCTCGGTCCCGCCCTTGGTCACCCACGCCACCTGCGGGGCAAAGCCCTCGACGTGCTCCGCTTCCTTCAGCAGCAGACTCTCGGGGATGAACAGCGGGAAGTAGGCATTGACGTGCCCGGTGGCCTTGAAGCGATCGTCGAGCTGGCGCTGAATCTGTTCCCAGATAGCGTATCCGTACGGCCGGATCACCATGCAGCCTTTGACCGGCGAGTAATCGGCCAGTTCGGCCTTCCGCACCACGTCGAGATACCAGCGTGAAAAATCTTCGCTCTGAGGCGTGATTTCCTTCACGAACGCCTCGCCACCCTTGCCTTGGCTGTTGCTCATATGCTCCGTTTCATGCCGCGTCGCGCGGTTCCAGCCCGTCAGTCTACCCCGCTACCCGGGTGGTATTCTACCGGCCGGCATGAGTTCGCTGACACGCATTGATGTGCAGGCCGCAGGCGGCCCCTACCCCGTGGTCGTCGGCCACGGCATCACCACGCTCCTCTCCGACTGGCTGGATACGGCCGGGTTGACCGGACGCGTCACCGTGGTGTCCAGCCCGACCGTCTGGGCGGCACAGGGGCGGCGCATGGCGAGGGCCCTGAAAGGGCGAACGGGCCAGCCCATCCTCGTCCCTGATGGCGAACGGTCGAAGACTATGCAGACCGTCGGGCGCATCCACGATGCCCTGGTTGCCTCTCATGCGGACCGGTCCTCGATCATGGTGGCCGTAGGCGGCGGCGTCCTCGGCGACATGGCAGGATTTGCCGCGGCCACCTACCTGCGCGGGATTCGGGTGGCGCACGTGCCCACCACGCTGATGGCGCAGGTGGACAGCGCCGTCGGCGGCAAGACCGGCGTGAATCATCCGCTCGGAAAAAATCTGATCGGTGCGTTTCATGCCCCTCGACTCGTGGTCGCCGACCCGGGACTGCTCGATACCCTGCCACGCCGGCAGTTCAGGGCAGGGCTCTATGAGGTCATCAAATACGGGGCCATTTCCACGCCTGCCCTGCTCGAGCAGGTGGCCGAAGGGGCCGGCTCGGCGTTTGCCGACACGCCCGCCGTGCTCGATGCCATCGTGGCTGAATCGTGCCGGATCAAGGCCGCGATCGTCTCGGCCGACGAGCGTGAAGGCGGACGCAGACGCATACTCAACTTCGGCCATACCCTGGGACATGCGCTGGAATCTGCCACAGGCTATCGGCGGCTTCTGCATGGGGAGGCCGTGGGCTATGGAATGCTCGCCGCCCTGGCGCTGGGGGAGCGCCGTGGCATCACCCCCCCGGGCACCGCCGCGGCAATTCGGGCCGGCATCGAACACCTCGGCCCACTCCCCGCCGTTCGTGACCTCTCGGCGCGCGCCGTCGCGCGGGGAACCGCACACGATAAGAAAGTGGTCGGTGGTCGGTTGCATTTCGTACTGGTGACCGCCCTCGGACACACTGCCGAGGCGACAGATGTGACCAGCAGAGAACTCGTCTCGGCGCTGCGCGCGATCGGCCTCACGCCTTAGTCAGGGGCGGTCCGGGTCCATGCCGCGGGAATCGCCTGCCGGCGGGCCGACTCTTCAAACGCGTGAATGGTCCGAACCAGCTCGTCAGCATCGCGACCAAGAGCCTCCAGTTCGTCGAGGGCACGCCGCCGGTCTTCCTCGAGGGTCGCACGCCGATAGGGGTCGTCGCGCCCGGCGATGTCCGCCGCCAGCATGTCGATGCGGTTCTGCACCGCCCGCCGCTGCTCTGAGAGCCGCCCCTCCTGCCGAGCCAGCGCCTCTGCCCGCTGGCGCCACCAGGTCTCATCCCTTCCCGATGACTCCAGAGCGTCCGCAGGTCCGACGGAGGGATGGGGGGCCACTGTGACAGATGCCGCATCCGGCGATCCCTCCACCACCGCGCGACGCTCGCCGACCACCGAGGCTTCTCCCGGCCGGGGCTCGGCCACGGTCCCCGCGAGGACTGAAGCATCCGCCTGCGCGTGCAAGACGGACCCGGAGTCGACCATGACAGATGGCTGGCGACGTTCGACGTCGAGATCGGCGTTGGTCAGCAGTCGCTCGGCTTTCGGCACCGTTGCGCGGCGTGCAGCCTCACGGCGCGCCGCCTCGGTCAGCGGGTGCTGGAATGCCGCCGCGCACCCACCACACACCAGGACTCCGACGATACGAGACCACCTGGAGCACCATCCGTTCCTAGAGTTCACCATCCACCTCACGCAGGCTCGACAGTTCCCCCCCAGGCTGACACCCTGTCTGGGAACTGTCACAGTACCGAATCAGTTCAGACTCGATGGCATGACGCCCGCCAGACACCCCGTAGGCGACGGCGTAGAGGCGCAGCACCCCCTGCCCCGTGGCTGGCCCGGTAGCGTCGTCTCCGGAAGGGTCGCCGTCCACCTCACGCGCATCGTCCCCAGCCCACACGACCACAAGGCTCCCCCGGTGCCAGGGGCCTGACCACCAGCGAGACGCTGGCCCCTGCAGCACGATGACCCAGCGAGGATTGCCTGGCCCCCAGGGCCTGGCCGTGGAGACACGGCGACGGTCGGTCTCGGTGCACGGGGTGCTGCGCCCGCAGGTCAACCACGCCGTTTCCCGCGGAAGATTGATGACGCGGTTGTGGGTCAGTGCATAGGCCGCGACCGACGCGGGATCGCTGCCTGATGCCCTGATGTTTCCCCGCAGGGCATCGGCTACCGGTGCATCGCCCACGGCCGTAGCGGCCAGATGGAGGGCGCCGTAGGCGAGGTGCCGCAGGTGCTGCCGTTCGAACCGATGCCGCGTGGTCAGCAGGTCGCGGCCGCCCAGGGCTATCAGCCCCAGCCCGGCCAACAGGAGCAGGCCTCCCAGCAGCGTCACCGCCACAAGCACGACCCCCGATTCCTGTGCCTTACGACGTGCACGGCGAGTCATGGTTGCCATCCCACCGTGCGATGCACGGACATGGTCGGCGCGCCGGCGTCATTCGTGGCATCCGACAGCCGGACGTCGATACGGGCCAGTCGTACCAAATCGGCGTCAAAGGCCATAGGGCTTCCGACAACACCACACCACGGACCGTCAGTCATGCGCTCCGGAGGAAACGGTGCGACCGATGCAGCACCCCACGTCTCCAGGCGCGACAGCCACCCGGTGCCGCTCCATCGCCACCCGCACAGCGCGTCGGCGTCGAGGCCCTCCAGCAAGGTGGCCGTCGGCAAGGGAAACCCGTAGGACACCACCGCGCGGGTCGGCGTGACCCATCGCGCGGTTGGGGCGAACGATGCTGCCCAGGCGGTGATCTGCACGCCACCCAACCGATCCGCAATGGTTTCGACAGCACCGGCGCCGGTGCGCCGCCGGAGCATCCACCCACCAGCGGGGTCGCGGTCCGTGGTCCAGCGCTCGACCCGCACACCCACGACCCAGGCCCCCGTCTGGTAGGCAAACTGCAGGGGGCTGCGAGGCCGCAGCGAGGCCCCTGCCTTCGTGGCCGAAACCACCTCGAAGACATCGACGTGGCCAGTGCCATCGACCACCGCCGCCATGTCGTTTACGGAGAAGCCGCAGACGGTGCCGAGGGCCACGCAGGGCGACGCCTCGAGGGCCAGGGCTCCGCCGCTGTCACGAGTGGACACCCGCAGCCTGGCAATGGCGTACCCGGCGGGCGCCATGAGTTCGACGCCGTCGCGGCCCTCGCCCGTCGATACGACCCGGACCAGGGGTGCCACCCGCGAGAGCCGGAACAACCCGTCGGCCATGGGCACCGGCACCTGCGTCGCCCGAATCGCGGCGACCAGACGATCGGCCGCCCACCACAGGCGCTGCCGGGCTTCCATTCGGCGCGGGATGTCCAGGCTGAGTTGGTGGACGTGAGGCACCAGCAGGACGAATGTCCCCAGGACGAGCAGCCCAGGCGCCAGCGTCAGGACCAGTTCCAGCACCGACAGGCCCCGCGTATTCACAACGCCCCCCTGACACCGCTCTGCAGACAGACGAGCGCCGGCTCGTCCTCGCGAGCGCCGCCTCGATACGCACATGCCTCCACGCGCACAGCGCCGGTCGGCCATCCCGCCGGCGCCGTTCCCCGTAGGACGACCGTGAACATCGGAACCTCGCCCGCCGTGATCTCAGAGACGGCACCCACCTCATTGATCGCCAGACGCCAGCCGTCGCGACCGCGTGTGCACGCCGCGTCGCACGTGCGCCACTGGTCGAGCACCTGTGACACGGCCTCGGTGGCCAGCCACATTTGCTCTGACTGACGCAGGCGCCGCGTCACCGCTCCTGCGGCGGTCAGCACCCCAGCCATCAGCACCGCCGCGACGGCCGATGCCGTGACAACCTCGACCAGAGTGAATCCCGACAAAGAACCCACGCGCATGGCCTCTCGAAAAGCAAGCCACATGCCCATGCGGAGCGTGAACGACGCGCCTCTGCCACAGCAGGGCCGATCGGTTGGTGTCGCTGTGTCGCGTGTCGGAAAATGAAACAGTGGCAGGGCGGCACGTGCGCACTGTGTGCGCACGGCCGGACTACAGCATCAGGCCCAGGTACCAGCGGATCATGGCGTCACCGCTCACCAGGGACACAAGGCCTGCCAGCGACAGGAACGTCCCGAAGGGCAGGGGCCGCTGCAGCGACCGCCCGTCGAGTGTCAGCAGGAAGATGCCGACGGCGGCTCCTGCGAACGTCGCGAGCATCAGCGAGAGCAGCATGTGCGCCGAGCCTGTCGTGGCGCCCATCATCGCCAGCATCTTGACGTCGCCCATCCCCAGGCCATCCTGCCCCCGCCAGCGTCGATAGGCCAGGGCGATGCCCAGAGGCACCGCCGCTCCCAGCGCCGCCCCGACGAGGCGTACGCGCAACGACGGAGACGTCAGCGCCGCGCCGGCCAGCCCCGCCACCAGCCCACCCAGCGTGAGTTCGTCCGGAAGAATGTAGTGCTCGAAATCGATCGCCAGCAGCGCGATCAACACAGATGCATACACGAGATGGTGCGCGAGTGTGAACGGGTCGGGAGCGGTATGCGCGACGGCCATGAAGACCACCGCGGTACCTGCCTCAATCACCGGATACCGCCAGCTGATGGACTGACGGCACTGTCGGCAGCGACCACGCAGCACACACCACGACAGCAGGGGAATGTTGTCGAACGGACGGATGGGGGCGCTGCAGTGCGGGCACCGCGAGGAGGGCCACGCGATCGACTCGCCCCGCGGTAACCGGTGAATCACCACATTCAGAAAGCTCCCGACCACAAGGCCGGGAATGCCCCAGATCATGGGCGACTACTTGCCGCCGCTGACCCGCCGCAGTTCCCAGGCAATGGCGGCATCGAAGAACTCGGGGCGCAACCCCGGCAGTCTGATGCCGTTCAGGAAGAACGTCGGCGTGGAGGCCACCTTCAGTTGCACGCCCATGTTGGTATCGGCCTTCACCTGCGGGAGGACAGCCGCGAAGCGGGCATCCATGTCGGTCACCCCGGCGATGTCCGCCGCGGCCTGCCGGACGGACGCAGGCGTCATGATGGGCTGGTTGGCAAACAGCCAGTCTTCAAGGGCCTCGGCCTTGCCATTTTCGCGCGCGAGCCGCACAGCTACCGCGGCATCACAGGCCGCCAGGTGCACATCCGACTGCATGCCGGCATTGCACTCGCGCTCGAGGGCGAAGTCCATGGTGACGAACTGCACCTTCCCGCCACCCTCGCGGGCCCACTTCTCCTTGACAGGCTTGAGGGCCAGATGCGTCTGGCCGCAGGCCGGGCACTGATAGTCGTTGAACTTCACCACCACCACGGCGGCACCCGCAGTAGGAATGTTCAGCGTCTCGCGGGGCTGGGCCGCCAGATAGTCTTCGAATTCCTTCAGCTGGGCCGCAGGAATGGCCGGCCCGGTGGCCCCGGGGGGCTGTCCCTCGGCAGAGGCGCTCGCCGCGGCTTCGCTCGCGTGCGGAAACATCGTGATCGCCGCGACGGCGGCGACCACGAACACGGCGGTGGCCGCCAGTGCCGACGGGGTGCGGAAGAGGGTGGACAGGTCTCGCGACAGACGGGACGGCAGGCTCGACATAGGCTCCTTCGCGGCCGCTCCCGAGGTCAGAAACAGCCCAATCACCGCGACATACGACCCGACACACAGCAGGCAGACGGTGCCGAGCACAAACCACGAAATGTATCCGAGGTACAGCACAACGGCCAGCCCGACCGTGGACGCCGCAAACAGATAGAGCGGCAGATTGGCGCGCGCCGTCCGCGATTGCTGAGTGAGCACCGTCAGGAGCAGCATCGCCGCAAAAAACAGCGCACCTATCAGCGCGACGGACACACCACCCACTGCCCCATACTCGCTCGTGTAGGCCTGACTGCAGCTGAACACCGCATTGATGTCACACGACGGCACAGACAGCGGATCGGCAATCAGCGTGTAGTGCACCCAGGTAGACCAGGAGGCCGCCGCCAGCCCCAGGCCCGCGAACGCAAGAAACCAGGCAGACATGACGGGGATTATACGCCTCGACCGGTTTACTGAATCGGCGCGCCGCCGGGCGCCTGGTCGCCACCGACCGTGGACGGAATGGGCTGGGCCGCATCCGCGAAGATGGTACCCAGCGTGCCCACCCAGAAATACCGGGTCCCCGTCGACCCTGGGGCAATCGGATCGGCCTTGGCGTACCACGAACTGGTCAGGTCAGCGGCGGCCACGCCGTTGCACGCATCCATGCTGGCCGCCACACCATCACTGCCGGCCGCAATGGACACGAGATAGCCGCTCTTCTGCACTTCGTCTGCGCCCCCGAGGTCGGGGCTGATGAACGGGGCGCCGCCATTCGGAGGCGCGGTAGCCAGATCAGTCAGCTTGGCCGCATAGAAGCCGTTCCCGCACGTGGCGGCGAAGGCCTGCTGCGAACTGTAAATCGCCCGCAGCGAACCCACGGCTGAGGTCTCGTTGCCGGATCGTCTCATCCCCATCAGCCCGGGGACGGCAATCGCGGAGATGATGCCGATGATAGCCACCACGATGAGCAGTTCGATGAGTGTGAACCCCTGACGATGACGTGCGTGCATAGCGTTTCCGTGACCTTTCAAACGACGACGTGTCCCCGACCCCTATGCCTGAATCTCCGATGCAATCCGCATGCCCCGCCCGTTCGCCCGTGTCCACCGACCGGAGTGGCAACGGCTGCACTGCCGCGGGAACCCCCCCGGGTGACATTTCTGCATGCCCCCCTACTTGCAGTGTAGAACATCCGACCCACCCGCAGGTAGCGCCACACCCTCAGCGACCCATCGTCTGCATCAGCGAGAACAGCGGCAGATACAGCGACAGCACCATCGCGGCCACACCGCCCCCCACCAGCACCATGACCGCGGGCTCAAGCAGCGTCAGGGCGGTCGCCACATCCTGCCGGAGGTCCCGCTCGCACGCCTCGGCGGCCTTCAGCAGCATCGTGTCGAGACGACCCGTCGTCTCACCAACCGACGCACATTCGACGACCAGCGGGGGCCACCAGGCATCGCGACCAAGAGCTGTTCGCAGCCCGTCGCCCCTCGACACCGCCCGCTTCAGCCGCAGCAGGGCCACCCGAGCCGCCGGCTCCTCCACGCAGAGCGCCGTGGTCGCCAGCGCGTCAGTCAGCGGGAGCCCCGCGCGCAACAGCATCGCGAGCATCCGACAACCCTCGGCGAGCGCGGACTGCCGAAGCACCCGACCCGTCAATGGCGTCCGCCCGAGGAACGCACGCCAGACGCGGCGCCCGCGACCCACCCGGCTCCACTGCCGCCACCGCAGCCCGAGGGTGGCCCCCAGCACGAGGGCGCCCGGTCCCCATCGGCTCACCAGCACACTGGTCTCGAGGAGCATGCGGGTCGGCCAGGGCAGGGGCACACCAAGGCTCTCGAACAGCTCGGCAAACAGCGGCACCACGCGCCAGACCAGGGCCAGCAGCACAAGACCCGAGACGCACAGGACGGTCAGGGGATACGAGAGCGCCCGTCGCACCGCCTGCCCGGTCTCCGCCCGCTGAATCAGCGTCGCCCCCGCCCGGTCGAGCATCGCCGCCAGTTCACCACTCTGTTCTCCCGCGTCGACCATCCCCGCTACAAACGGATCAACCGCCCCCCCCTGGTGCCGCAGGGCCGTCGACAATGGGACGCCGCTCTCCACCGCGCGCGCCAGCTGCCGCCACATCTCGCGAGTCACTGGCGTGCCCTCGAGCGAGGCCCGCAGGTCGAGTGCTGACACCAGCGGCAATCCGGCGTCCAGCAGCAGGGCGCACTGCTGCAGCGCGCGTCCCTGGTCCATACCGCCTCCCCCCCCGGGCGCCACGACCGTCAGTCCCGAACCCCGACGGGCGTCTGAGGGGCTCGCGCCATCCACTGTCTCAGATCGTCCTCGTCGTCAGTCGCCGCCAGGGCGTCATGTTCGCGAACGCGGCCGCACGCGACCAGGGAGGCCAGCGCCTGATTGAGCGACCAGCTCCCGCCGTCGCGTCCCGCGGCCTGCATGGC
>JBIIDF010000209.1:0-5607 GCA_044238535.1 Vicinamibacterales bacterium | reverse complement strand
CGGCCGACGTGCGCGCCTCATCGGTCAGGACGACCGTCTGGGCAGACCCGAGCGAAGCCCCCATCGATAGCAGCGCCGCAGACGCTACCCACACACGCATCCTGTTCACGATCATTCCCTGTCGAACTCCCTGAGAAATCGGCATCCCGGAGGCCTAGCGACCGGGCTTGTTGGCGGGGCGGGTGGACTGACGGGACCGGCGGTCGCGGCTCCACTGCTCGTGCATCGCCTGCATTTTGACGTGCTGCTCGGTGGTCAGGATGCGCCGCATCCGGAAGGTCAGCAACGTGCGCGAGCGGGCCAGTTCGCTGCGGGTCGCTTCCACACGTTCCACAGCCATCAGCACCTGGGCTTCATCCGTCTTCGGATCCCCGATGATCCGGGACAGCGCCGCCTCATGCTTGTCGAGGGCGGCCTTCTGAGACTGCAGCAGTGGCTGCAGCGCCTGGAAGACCTGCTCGAGCTTCGAGGTCTGGTCGGCGCTGAGCACGAGTTCGCGCTGGAACCGCTTGCTCTGCCACCACTTGAACCCCTGCGCGGAGGCCGGCATGACCGAGAGCAGGCACACGGCCACGCCAATGACAACACGAGTCCACACCATGGTTCTGACAGGGAATACGAGCGTCGGGGGTGGTCTGTTTACCGGTCGGCCGTAAACGATTCGAGGCGCCGCACGACCAGTTCCATCAGGTTGTCCGGCGTGGACGCCCCGGACGTCAGCCCGATCGTGACCGGTCCCGACGAGGGGAGCCAGCCCTGTCGGGTGACTTCCGTCTTGGAGACGACCTCCCGGAACCGGATGGCCTCCGCCGATACCAGCCCGTCCGGATCGCCAATGTGATACGTGGGCACACGCTCGTGGCAGATGCGGGCCAGATTGCAGGTGTTGCTGCTGTTGTAGCCGCCGACCACCACCATCAGGTCGACCGGCGTCTCGTCTAGCAGATGGAGGATGGCATCCTGCCGGTCCTGGGTCGCACTGCAGATGGTATCGAAGGCCCGGAACCGTTCGGCCCACTCGGCCTCGCCGTAACGCGCGCGAATCGCCTCCCCGAAGCGCTTGCCAATGGCCAGCGATTCGGTACTCAGCATCGTCGTCTGGTTCGCACAGCCGATGCGTCCCAGGTGCAGATCCGGGTCGAATCCGGGAGAGGCTGAGGCGCCAAACTCCACCAGAAACGCGTCGCGGTCGCCCCCGTGCTCGATGTACTGGCACACCCGCTCGGCCTGGGCCATGTCGAACACCACGAGGTAATGGCCGCCCGGCACAGCCGTGGCCTGGGAGGCGGTCGCCTGCGTTTCCTCGTGCCAGTGCTTGCCGTGGATGATCGAGGTCAGGCCGTCTCGCGCATAGCGTTTGACGTTCTTCCACACGTTCAGGACCGAGCCGCAGGTCGTGTCGACCAGCGTGCATCCGGTACGGTCGAGGCGCATCATCTCCTCGATGGTGACCCCGAACGCCGGCAGAATGACGACGTCGTCAGCCGTCAGGGCAAAGTCCGCCGCCTGAGGGTCGCTGAGGAAGCGGATGCCCAACTGGCGCAGTTGTTCGTTGACGTGCGGGTTGTGAATGATTTCCCCGGTGAGGAACACGCGCTGGTCGGGAAACCGTGTCCGCGCCTGATAGGCGTAATCGACGGCCCGGTCAACGCCGTAACAGAATCCGAATTCCCGGGCCAGGTGGACGGTGAGACGCCCGCGTTGGTAGCGGTAGCCATTGGCCTTGATGTCCTCGACCAGGGGACTCCGATAGCTGGCCTCGAGGACGCCAGCCACTTCCTGTTTGAGGTCGAGGCCCTTGCGGAAGATCAGCGACGGCATTAGCGCTGATCGTACTGGAAAGTCAGGTCATCCAGCGCCCGCAATTCCGAGGGGCCCTGTTGCGCCACGGCTATCTCGATGGCGTCGAGCAGAGCGTCCTCGCCCTCGAGGGCGACCGTCGTCACATAGCCGCCAGCCGCCGGACCCTGTCGCACCGGGGCCACGCCCGCCATGGCCGGACTCGTTTGGGACCGTCCAGAGGGGGGGGGGGCGGACGACGCCGGCATCTCAAACGGCAGCATCTGGCCCGTCACCATCCCCACCAGCAGCGCCGCTGCGGCGGTCAGCCCGAGCCACCGGCCGGATGAGGCCGTACGCGGCGTGGCCACCTCGGGCCTCCGGTCGCCGGCCGGTGCGACGCCGGGGAACGCGAGTACTCGGGGTTCGGTGAGGCGACGCAGGACGCGAGACCGCTGGCGAGTGCGCATGGCCTCGTCAAACAGCGCATCACACTCAGCCTCACTACCTCGACGATAGGCATCGAGCGCCGTGTCGAGCCGAGACAGGTCTGGACGCAGGTGGTCGGTCATAGGGAAGCTCCCAGGGCGGCTCGGATTCGGCGAAGGGCGCGGAACAGGTGGACCCGGACGGTGGCGGTGCTCATGCCCGTGACGTGGGCGATGTCGGCGGGGGACTGACCGTCCATGTGCGTCAGGGTGAAGACGAGCCGCTGCCGGTCGGGCAGGGCGTTGACGGCACTGCGCATCGTCGCTAGTTGCTCGGCGGCCAGCAGTTGCCGTTCCGCGTCCGCTTCCCGGGACGCGACGGCCTCAATGGCATGAGATTCGGCCTCGTCGAGCGCCCACAGCCGTGTGTCGACGTGCCGGCGCCTCGCACGGGCACGGTCGAGGGCGGTGTTCACGACAATGCGGAGGAACCACTGCTCGAACGGCCGGGCCGGGTCGAACTGGTCGATATGGTGAAACACCTTGATGAAGGCATCCTGCACCACCTCGTCCGCGTCTGCGGCGTCCCGGAGGTAGTGGTAAGCCAGTCGGAGGGCCCGCCCCTGGCAGAGGGTCATGAGGCGGGCCAAGGCCTCGTGGGCCTCTCGCGTGCGTCCCGCCGCCACCTGCGCTCGGAGGGCGGTCGCCGCCGCCGTCGCCGCATCATGCGACGCCCCGGGGCCTGACGGCTGAGGGACCACGGCGGTGCGGGGCGATGGCATGTATGAGGACATACGGTCGGGAGAGGCCTGGTGTTTACCGAGAAGATTTTAGCAGGTGCGGGCGAGAGTGGTTGACTTGTCGGAACCGGGGTGACTACGATCGGAAGATTATCGCCGTCCCGGTCGGACGGCTATGGAGTCATCTGCATATGAGCCAGTCAAAGACGGGCGGTGGCATCGAGGCATTGGGCATCCGCCCGACCAAGCCCGTGCACGTGAATCTCAATACGTCGGTCATCTACGAACACGCGATTCGGCGTAACGAGGGCATGCTGGCGGCGGCTGGCCCGCTGGTCTGCCGGACCGGTCAGCACACCGGACGGTCGCCGAACGACAAGTTTGTGGTGCAGGAGCCGTCGAGCGATGCCCACATCTGGTGGGGGAAGGTCAACAAGCCGATGCAGCCCGCGCACTACGACGTGCTGCGCGCTGACGTGGTGGCCCACCTGGGCCAGCAGGAACTCTACGTGCAGGACCTCTACGCCGGCGCCGACCCGGCGTACCGCCTGTCCGTCCGGTTCGTCCACGAGCTCTCGTGGCAGAACCTGTTCGTGCGGAACCTGTTCATCGTGCCGCCGGCCGGCGACCTGGCGGGCTTCACCCCCCAGTTCACGGTGATGACGGCGCCCTCGTTCAAGTGCGACCCGTCGCGGCACGGCACGCGGTCGGATGTTGTCATTGCGCTCAACCTGGCGGCCAGGGAAATCATCATCGCCGGCACCAGCTACGCCGGTGAAAACAAGAAGTCGATTTTCACGGTGCTCAACTATCTGCTGCCGCTGCAGGGCGTGCTGGCGATGCACTGCTCGTCCAACATCGGGCCGCAGGGGGACACGGCGCTGTTCTTCGGTCTGTCGGGCACGGGCAAGACCACGCTGTCGAGCGACGCCGAGCGCCGCCTGATTGGCGACGACGAGCATGGATGGAGCGACCGGGGCGTCTTCAACTTCGAGGGCGGCTGCTACGCCAAGATGATCAAGCTCTCGGCCGAGGCCGAGCCGCAGATCTACGGCACCACCCGTCGCTTCGGCACGGTGCTGGAAAACGTCGTCATCGACCCGGTGACGCGCGAGATCAACTTTGACGATGGGTCGCTGACCGAGAACACGCGCGGCGCCTACTCCATCGAATGCATCGACAATGCGGTGCTCGAAGGTATCGGTGGGCATCCCCAGAACATCATCATGCTCACGGCTGACGCGTATGGCGTGCTGCCGCCGATCGCGCGTCTGACGCCGGAAGCGGCGATGTATCACTACCTGTCGGGCTACACCGCGAAGGTGGCGGGCACCGAGAAGGGGGTGACCGAGCCGTCGGCGACGTTCAGCACGTGCTTCGGGGCCCCATTCCTGCCCCTCAATCCCAATGTGTATGCGCGCCAGCTCGGGGAGCGGATTGCGAAGTATGGCTCAAAGGTGTGGCTGGTGAACACCGGATGGACGGGCGGTCCCTACGGCGTGGGCTCACGCATGAAGATTGCCCACACCCGTGCCATGATTCGCGCGGCCCTGTCGGGGCAGCTCGACCACGTCGGGTATCAGCGGCACCCGGTCTTCAACATCGATGTGCCCACCAGCTGCCTCGATGTCCCCGTCGGCGTGCTCGATCCGCGCAGCACCTGGGCGGACAAGGATGCCTACGATGCGCAGGCCGCCCGCCTCGCACAGATGTTCATCGACAACTTCCGGACCTTCGAGGCTGACGTGCCTGCGGCGGTTCGCGACGCCGGTCCCCGCCTCTAACACGGGACCACACGGGTCGTCACGTGCGGCCGATTCGGGCTACGATAGCTCCGCGTCGGTCGCACGCAGCACGACATGCCCAGCTACGAACCTGTCATCGGCCTCGAAATTCACGCGCAGCTGCGCACCCGCACGAAGATTTTCTGTGGCTGCGCCACCGATTTCGGCGCGGACCCCAATACCCACATCTGTCCCGTCTGTCTGGGCATGCCCGGAGCGCTGCCCGTGCTCAACCGCAGCGCTGTCGACTTGGCCATTCGCGCGGCCCTGGCCCTGGGATGCGAGGTGCAGCCCCGGTCCGTGTTCGCGCGGAAGAATTACTTCTATCCTGACCTGCCGAAGGGCTACCAGATTTCCCAGTATGCTGAGCCCCTGGCGCTCGGTGGCGGCATTGACGTGGAGGCGGACGGCACTTCGTCCTGTGTCCGCCTGACGCGCATTCACATGGAAGAGGATGCCGGCAAGTCGCTGCACGAGGGATTCGCCGACTCCGATCGGAAGACCTATCTCGATTTCAATCGCGCCGGCACGCCCCTGATAGAAATCGTGTCTGAGCCCGACATGCGGACGGCGTCGCAGGCGGCGACGTTCTTCGAGCGCCTCCGGCAGCTGCTGGTCTGGATTGGTGTGAACGACGGCAACATGGACGAGGGCAGCCTTCGCTGTGATGCCAACGTCTCGGTGCGTCCGATCGGGCAGGCCACCCTCGGCACCAAGGCCGAGGTCAAGAACGTCAACTCGTTCCGCTATCTCCAGAAGGCCATCGAATACGAGATCGGCCGGCAGATCGATCTGCTCGAGCATGGGGGGCGCGTCGTGCAGGAGACACGGCTCTTCGATGCGGCCCAGGGCAAGACGTACTCGATGCGCAGCAAG
>JBIIDF010000208.1:0-5609 GCA_044238535.1 Vicinamibacterales bacterium | reverse complement strand
TCCGCAGGCGCTGCCCGAGGGCTGGAGGGTGCGGTAGCATGAGCCGTATGCGGTTCCTCACCTTCCTGCTGGCCCTTGTCCTGTTGTCGCCTGCACCCGGCGCCGCGCAGCCGGCCCCGGCCGATTCGCCCGAGGCCCGGGCGGTGACGTATCTGTCGAAGGAAGTGCCCAAGTGGCACGCGACCAACGGCTGTTACTCGTGCCACAACAACGGCGACGGCGCGCGCGCCCTGCTGATGGCCTCGCATCGCGGATACGACGTGGGCCCGTCCCTCGAGACGAGCCTGGCCTTCCTGCGGGCCCCTGAGACGTGGGCAACGACCAAGGTACAAATCGAAGCCAACCGGCCACTCGGTCGTGTGTCGTATGCAGCCGCCCTCGCGATGGCGGGCGAACGCGACGCCACACCCGCTCGGGCGCTCGTGCAGGCCGCCACGCTCATCGTCGGCGACCAGCAGACCGATGGATCGTGGTCGCCGTATCCGGCCCACACCGATGCCACGCCCGTCACCTACGGACCGGCCCTGGCGACATGGCTGGCGCGGTCGACGCTCATCGCTGCCGGACGTGAGCCGGACGACTTCGCGGTCGCACAGACCGACCGGTGGCTGCGCACCTACGAAGTGGTGCACACGGCCGATGCGGCAGGTGTGCTGCTGGCCATGAATGTCACCTCGGATGTGATGGCCGACAAGCAGCGCGCCATCTCGCTGAGCATCCTGCGCCGGGCGCAGGGCGCAGACGGAGGCTGGGGGCCGAGTGCCGATGCGCCCGCCACCGTGTTCCATTCCGCTCTCGCGGTGCTGGCCCTGCAGCAGTACGTGTCAGACCCGCGCCTGGCGCGCTCGACGTATCGGCCCGAAGAGCTGCGCGACGCGCTCGATCGCGGACGCCGCTGGCTGGCGGCGCAGCAGCTGCCCGACGGCAGCTGGACCGAAACCATGCGCGAGGCTGGCAAGAAGAGTTACGCACAGAAGATTTCCACGACGAGCTGGGCACTGATGGCCCTGCTGTCGAAATAGCGCGAGGTGCGCATGTCGACACGCCCGACGCCGCCGCCGACGCGCCGGCACTTTCTGTCGCAGTCAGCCGCAGGGGCGGCCGGTCTCATCGCCGCCACGGCGTTTGACCGCCACGGAATCCTCGCCGCACAGGCGCCGCTGTCATCACAGGACGCGCTGCGCCTCGCCAGCGCCCGACGCGAGGAGCTTGTGGCGCTGCTGTCTCGGCTGGTCACCGTCAGCAGTCCGCTCGGCGAATCGGCGGCCGAGGGCCAGCAGATGGTCGCCGACTACCTCCGCACGCGCGGCTACACGCCCGACCTCGTCGTCGACGAGCCCACGCGCTACGTGTCCCATCCCGACTACATGGCCCCAGCCGTGCCGTATCCGGCCCCAGCGACGAACCTCATCGCGCGGGCCGCGCAGCGCAGTTCACGAGTCGCGCTGTTTGCCCACATCGACACCGAGAACGCCGGCTCGGGCTGGACCAGTGCGCCGCTGCAGCCGCGCATCAGCAACGGGCGCCTTTACGGGCTGGGGGCCGCTGACGATAAGGGCGGTGTCGCGGCCATGGCCGTCGCGGCCGCCGTGCTGCAGGCCGAGGGCCGCCCAAGTCCACTCGTGCTGAGCCTGCACGGCAAGGGAGGCGGCAGCCGCGGCAGCCTGCCGACCTTCGAGCGCCTGCGCGATCTGTCGCAGGTGCTCTATGTGCATCCGGCCGAGACGGGCCGCGGCCTCGTCGACATCAAGCACATCGTCCGCGGGGTCGTCGACCTTCGGATCGACATCACCGGCTGGCGCGCTGCCCCTCGCGAAATCGGCAGCCCCGACAGTGCCCCCTACGCCGAGGGGGGCGACGCCCTCTCGCTCGCCACGGCGCTCGTGACGCGGCTGCAGCAGACCGCGCTGCGCGGGTGCGAGACGAATGTCGGCGAGCTGGTCGCCGGCGATCGCGTCGGCTCGGTGCCCCACAAGGCGCGCGTGCGCATCCGGGTGCTCTTCGACGACCGGCAGCGGGCCTTCGGCGATCTGGTGACCGCCGCGCAGCAGGAAGCCACACGACTGGCCGAGGAACGACGGCGCGGCACCCAGGCCTTCACCGTCGTCGTCGCTCGCGACGGCCTCGGGGCCAACTACGGGGCGGTCGACTGGAACGACCCGGCCTGCCGCACGCTGCGTACCGCCATTGCCGAGGTCACCGGGCGCGAGCCCGCGTCGTATCCAACGCACTACGCCGGCGATATCCGCTATCCGATTCGGCTGTCGGGCGTACCCGCGTTCGGCATCGGCTCGCTGGCCGGGGGCTTTTATGGTCCGGACGAGTGGGTGGACATCGACGACCTCGTGCGCCTGGTGGCCGTGGTGATGCTGGCCTCGGAGCGCTGGGCCCGCGCCTGAGCGGCGTGATCGGATAGACCCGGTCGTCGCGGCAGTCTTCGCCCTGACCTACGCAGGCATGATGCTCGGCGGGTAGCCGGGACTTGCGCTCGACCGCGCCGGCATCGCGCTGCTCGGGGCCATTGTGCTGCTGGCCACCGGGCGCATGCACCTGCGCATCGGGGCACCCGTCACGCTCGCCACCCTGGGGCTGTGCGCCGGGTCGCTGTGGATGGTCGGCTGACGCGCGCACGCGACGGTAGTACCATCACGGAATGATTGCGTGTCTTCTGGTGGTCACCCTGCTGGCCGGCCCCGACGGAGTGGCGACGCCGAAGGCCACCACGGTGCCCCAGGCGGCACAGGTTGGAACGGCAGCCCCTGGCCCAACGCAGAAATCTCCATCCCCGACTCCGCCCGGCACCGCGCCCGCACGGCCCCGTGCCGCGGCAGCGCTCCCGGCCCCGACGCCCACGACATCTGTGGCCCTGACTGTGACCGACCTCGAAGGGGCCGTCCTGGGTGACGTCGTCGTGTCGCTCATCGGCGTGGCCGACCGCGAAGCACGCACGTCCGAGACCGGGTTCGCACGGCTCCAGACCGTGCCGGCTGGCACGTGGCGCCTGCGGTTCTCGCGCGAGGGCTTCTACACGTTTGAAAAGGAACTGGTGTGGCGCGCAGGGCAGCCGGCTCCAAGCCTTGTGGTGACGCTGTCACCGGCACCGCCCCCTCCGCCGCCGCCCCCTCCCCCGCCTCCTCCGCCAACGGTTCCCGAGCTGCCGCCACCGGGCCGGGTGACGTCCGCGGCCCTGCCCGACTTCATCGAGAAGAACTTCATCGGAAGCCGCGAGGCACAGCGCGACGATCAGGTTGGCTGCTCGGGCCTCGGCCGCAGCGTGCTGTGGCAGCTCCGCGACCCGTGGCCCGCGCGGACGCATGATGACGCCGATGTGATGCTCTATGTCATGGGGGGCGAGGGCAGTATCCGTCTGGAGACCCGCGATGTGACGCTGGCCGCCGGCAGCTTTGCGGTCGTGCCCCGAGGCACGTCGTACGCCTTCACCCGCCGCGGACGCAATCCGCTGATTGTTCTGGCCTTCTTCGCCGGCACTGCCTGTCCGGCTCCGTGACCGCTGATGTCCGACACTTCCCAGCCCCTCCCCCCATCGTCTTCACCCACCCCCGATGAGACCCCGGCAGCGCTGTCGCCCCAGGACTTCATCCGGGAGATTGTGGCCGCCGACGTCGCCTCCGGCCTCAACGGCGGTCGCGTCGTCACGCGGTTTCCCCCGGAGCCAAACGGCTACCTGCACATCGGCCATGCCAAGGCCCTCTGTGTCGACTTCGGCGTCGCGCACGAGTTCGGGGGGCACTGCAACCTGCGCTTCGACGACACGAATCCGGTGAAGGAGGACGTCGAATACGTCGACGCCATTCGAGACGATGTGCGGTGGCTGGGGTTCGACTGGGACGACCGCGAGTACTACGCCTCGGACTATTACGGCCAGCTATACGACTACGCCGAGCAGCTGGTGCTGAAGGGGCTGGCCTACGTCGATTCGCTGTCGGCCGACGAGATGCGCACGTATCGCGGCACGCTGACCGAACCGGGACGCAATTCGCCGTGGCGCGACCGCAGCATCGACGAGAACCTCGACCTGTTCCGCCGCATGCGGGCGGGCGAGTTCCCGGACGGCACCCACGTACTGCGGGCGAAGATCGACATGGCCTCGCCGAACATGAACATGCGCGACCCGGTGCTGTACCGTATCCGGCACGCCGCGCATCACCGGACCGGCACGGCCTGGTGCATCTATCCGATGTACGACTATGCCCACCCGCTGTCCGATGCCATTGAGGGCGTGACCCACTCGCTCTGCAGCCTCGAGTATGTCGACCATCGGCCGCTCTATGACTGGTGCGTCGAGCAGGTGGGCACCCCGTGGCGTCCCCGCCAGTATGAATTTGCGCGGCTCAATCTGAACTACACCGTGATGAGCAAGCGCAAGCTGCTGCAGCTGGTGGCGCAGGGGCACGTCGACGGATGGGATGATCCCCGCATGCCGACGCTGGCCGGCTTGCGCCGGCGCGGCTACACACCTGAGGCCATCCGCGACTTCTGCGCGCGCGTGGGCGTGGCCAAGAAAGAAAACGTCATCGACATCGGGCTGCTTGAGCACTGTGTCCGCGAGGACCTGAACGTCCGGGCGCCGCGGACGATGGCCGTGCTGCGTCCCCTGACGCTGGTGCTCACGAACTATCCCGAAGACCAGGTCGAGCTGATGACGGTGCCGAACCATCCGCAGCAACCGGAGGCGGGCACGCGGCAGGTGCCGTTCTCGCGCGAGGTGTTCATCGAGCGCGACGATTTTCAGGAAGATCCGCCGAAGAAGTTCTTCCGGCTGGCACCGGGGCGTGAAGTGCGGCTGCGGAGCGGCTACCTGGTCACGTGTACCGAGGTCGTCAAGGATGCGGCCGGCGAGGTGATTGAGTTGCGCGGGGTCTACGACCCCGCGTCGCGGGGTGGCGACGCCCCCGATGGCCGCAAGGTGAAAGCCACCCTGCACTGGGTCTCGGCCCGGCATGCGGTACCAGCGACCGTGCGCCTCTACGACCGTCTGTTCAGTGACCCCGACCCGGATGGGGCCGCCGAGCGGGCGCAGGTGGATGTGACGACGCTGCTCAATCCGCACTCGCTGACGGTCCTGGAGGGCTGCCGCGTCGAGGCGACCGTGGCCGCCTCGGACGCGGGGACGCGGTTCCAGTTCGAACGGCAGGGCTACTTCTGTGCCGACCGGTCCTCGACTCCAGATGCCCCGGTGTTCAACCGGACGGTGTCCCTCAAGGACGCCTGGGCTCGACTCAGTTCGCGTGACGAACCGTAGCCGTCTGGCGTTGTGCGTTGCCGTTCGGGCGTGGCTTGACGCACCCCCGCGCATGCAGTGACGCCAGTCGGGCCCGGCTCGAGGTGCCGAGTCTGTCATACAGCCGATGGAGGGTATTGCTGACCGTTCGGGGACTGACGTTCAGAATGGTGGCGATTTCTCGGTCGGTCGCCCCCTCGGCGACGAGACGGATCACCTCCAACTGCCGAGGGGTCACCATGAACAGGCGATAGTCGTAGTCATCCGGGTGTGTCCGAACGCCCCGGTTCCTTGACTGCTGATTTGCGATGTTTACAATGAGTGAGTGCGATTGCTTGGTGTCCACTGGCCGATGCTCGAGCTTTTT
>JBIIDF010000207.1:0-5642 GCA_044238535.1 Vicinamibacterales bacterium | reverse complement strand
AGCGGTTGGCCTGGGAATCCTGCTGGTGGCGGCCGCCATGCAACTCATCCATCTGATTCGGCACGGGGCCGAAGGCGTGCCCAGCTATGTGTTCATCGTCGCTGCGACGCTAGTCAGTATCCTGGTCAACAGCGTGGTGATCGACTCGCTGCACTGGCGCCACTTCTGGCTCTTCCTGGCGCTGCCCTGGACGATGCGCGTCAAGACACACGCGGAAACGTCACCGTGATGATGTGAGCGTCGTTGTCGGGTGAAGTGGCGGGGTGGACGGGACTCGAACCCGCGGCCTCCGGCGTGACAGGCCGGCGTTCTAACCAGCTGAACTACCACCCCTTGCGAAAGGGCACGAGGTCGGGGCGACCTCGTCGCACTGTCGATGCCGTGGAGCGACGCATTGTCAGGGCGTCTGGCGACCAGCAGAGCAGAGAGAGTATACCATCACCGCGCGAATCTGTGACGGCCTTCAGCACCCGTGCAGCGACGATGTGGTGGGCGGTACAGGACTCGAACCTGTGACAGCCGGCGTGTAAAGCCGGTGCTCTACCAACTGAGCTAACCGCCCTCACTCCCGGCAAAGAACCCAAGTGTAGCTACCGCTCGTCCAACCCGTCAAGAGAGAGTCATGTCTGAATCCAACCGCCTCATTGTGGCCATCACCGGTGCCTCAGGCAGCCTGTATGGCATCCGGGCCCTCGAACTGCTCCGGCAGTCCGGCATCGAAGCCCATCTGGTGATGAGCAAGTGGGGCGCACGCACCCTGCTGCACGAGACGTCCTACACGGTGAAAGACGTGCAGGCGCTGGCCCACACGGTCTATCACGCGTCGGACGAGGGCGCGGCCATCTCGAGCGGCTCGTTCCGGACCCGCGGCATGCTGATTGCCCCGTGCAGTGCACGCTCCCTGGCCTCCATCGCCCACGGACTCGGTGATTCGCTGGTGCACCGGGCGGCCGACGTCATTCTGAAGGAACGCCGACGGCTGGTGCTGGCCGTACGCGAAACCCCCCTCAGCGAGATTCATCTCGAGAACATGTTGCGCCTGTCACGCATGGGGGTCGTCATTGCCCCGCCCGTCCCGGCGTTCTACGCCCGACCGACGTCACTCGACGATCAGGTGACCTACACGGTCGCCCGACTCCTGGACCAGTTCGACATCCACGTCGATGTCCCGCGGTGGGACGGCGTCATGGCCGTGCCTACCGGATCATGAATGCCAGCAGGGCGAAGCCGGCCCCGAGTCCCATCAGGGTGTGATGTTCGCGGTTGTAGCGTGCCCGTGCCCATGAGAATCGGCGCACCATCGGCACCGCACGACGTTCGGCATAGGCATCGTAGACATCGCCAAATTTTTCCCGCAGGTGTGCCTCTTCGCTGCGCCGCGCGGCGGTGAGCGTCGTCCCCAGATACCCCAGGACGATGAGCGCCACGCCCCAGTGGAAGGCGGCGATGGCGAGGCCGATGCCAATCAGCGTCGAGCCGAGATAGAGCGGGTGCCGCGTATACCGATAGGGCCCCGAGGTCGTCACCTCGCGACTTTTCTCGAGGTGTCCGGCGGCCCACACGCGCAGCGCCTCACCGGTCAGGGCCACCACGAGCCCGACTTGCCAACTGAGCCATGTGGGCTGCGCCAGCAGCAGCACCACGCCCGCCAGGGCAAATCCCAATCCCACCCGAAACCTCGTCAGCCATTGCCTCATCACGACACGCGCTCCCGCGCCAGACGCAGGTCGACGGCCGCCGTGACCTCATCCACTGAAATGCGTTCAATGCAGGGGGCCCCGATCTGGCACTGCCGTTTGTGGTGGCACTGGCACACCTCTGCCCGGGACACCACGGCATCGGCCGGATCCCAGGGGCCGTTGCGCGCCGGCCAGGTGGGCCCGAATAGCGCCACCAGGGGTGCCCCCATCGCAGCCGCAATGTGCAGCGGCCCCGTGTCGCCGGACACGACCAGACGCGCCCCCTGCATCAGGGCCACCATCTCTCCAATACGTGTCGGTGGTGCCAGCGCGGCGGCACCACCAGCGGCATCGACAACGGCACGGGCCAGCGCCTGCTCTCCGGGACCATACGTCACCAGCGTCCGCAGATGATGGCGGACCTGCAGGTGACGGGCCACGGCTGCAAACTGCGTCGCCGGCCAGCGTTTGTTCGGCCAGGCAGCACCGGGGTTGATCACGGCGTAGGGCGCGCCCGCACGCTCGGCCTCGATGGCGGGCGACCGCTCGGGCTGAAGTTGCACGTCAATCGACGCTGCCGATGCACCAAGCGCCTCGGCCAGGGCCAGATTCTTCCGCACGACGTGAACATCCGAGGGCGGCGTCACCGTGTCGGAGTAGAACCAGACCGCCTGTCGCTCGCGCAGATGGTCGGCGCTGAAGCCGACGACGCGCCGGGCGCCGGACAGTCTCGCCCACGCCGCCGATTTAATGAGTCCCTGCAGGTCGATGGCCACGTGATAGTGCTGCCGCCGCAGGTATCTCACCGCCGCCACATAGCCCGAGGGCGTGGAATCGAACACGCAGGCCCCCGTCGGGGTCGGGCCACGTCGACGCACGACGATCCGTTGGTGCACATCGGAGACACAGTCGAGCATCGGCGCGTACGCGGCCTCGACCAGCCAGTCGATCTGCACCGTTGGGTCGTGCTGCCGCAGTGCCGTCAGCACCGGCACTGCGTGCACGATGTCTCCCAGTGCGCCGAGGCGCACCATCAGCAACCGGGAAGCCACGGCATTAAGCTTACCGGAGCCGCGAGACCAGGTCCGACGTCGAGTGGTTCTTGGGGTCGCCAACGATGGCCACGCGGCCACCATAGGCCCGCACGGTCTCGCGCTCTGGCACGGTGTCGACGGTGTAGTCGGTGCCCTTGCAGTGCACCTCTGGTGTCAGCGCCAGCAGCAGGGGCGTCACCGTGGACTCCCCGAAGATGACCACGTGGTCGACGACCCGCAGCGCCGCCACCAGTTCTGCGCGGTCGGCCTCGGCCATGACCGGTCGGCCAGGGCCCTTCAGGCCCCGAATGGAGGCGTCGCTGTTCACCGCCACGATTAACCGGTCGGCCTCCCCCGCCGCCGCTTCGAGATACCGCACATGACCCACGTGGAGCAGGTCGAAGGCCCCATTGGCGAACGCATAGGTCAGTCCCTGCCTTCGCCCGTCGCGCACAAGACTGGTCAGCGCCGGCAACGTCACGACCTTCGACACGCCCGGGCGACCCGGGCGGTCCGACTGGGGCCCCGCGTCAACCCGTACCCGCCACAGGACCACAGCCAGCAGCGTCAGCGCCAGCAGCAGTCCCATGACCGCCCCCCGCGCCTCGGGGACTCCTGATTGATACAGGACGAAGGCGCAGGCCCCCGATGCCGCAGACACCGCCCAGAGCAGCACGACCGCGCTGGTCTCGCTGAACCCCAGAGCCACCAGCCGATGGGACGTGTGATCGCGGCCGCCCTGACTGATGGCACGTCCCGACCGGAGACGGGCCAGCGAGACGAACGTCGTGTCGAAAATCGGCAGCGCCAGCACGAGCACCGGGAAGACGAAGATGGCTGCCGCGCTTCTCGAATAGGCGGCGCCGCTGCTCAGGTTCAGGGCGGCCAGGGCGAAGCCCAGGGTGAAGCTGCCGCTGTCCCCCATGAAGATGGAGGCCCGGGGAAAATTGAACACCAGGAAGCCCAGCGCGGCCCCGACAAACACCGCACTCGCATCAGCCACCCCCCCATCGCCGCTCTGGTGTGACAAGGCGAGGCGCGACAGGCCGGCAATGATCGCCGTACCGGCAGCCAGGCCATTCATGTTGTCGAGCAGGTTCAGGGCGTTGGTGATGCCCACTGCCCAGACGACGACCACCGCAAGGTCCAGCCACCACGGCAATGCCTGGTTGAAGTGGAAGTCCGCCGCATACAGGAGGAGGCCACCCACCACCTGCACGAGCACCTTCGCCCGCGGCGACAGGTCGAGGGCATCGTCGACCAGCCCTGCGAGAAACAGGATCGCCGTCAGGCCGACGAGCGCCAGTGTGTAGGGTGTGAGGGGCAGGAACCAGAAAATCCCTGCAGCGAAGGCGATGAAAATGGCGACCCCGCCGTGGAGGGCGGCCGGCGTCCGGTGCCACCGGTCGTGCCTCACCGGCGCGAGCCAGCCCTGTGCACGGGCCGTCTGGCGCACCAGCCAGGTGAGGAGCCCGGCCCCGGCGGCCGTCTGCCCGATCAGGCCCGCGTAGCCGACGAGGCCCGTCAGCGTCTCAGGCATGTGCGAGCGCTCTCGACAGCTCAGCCTTCGACACCGTGGCCGTGCCTCGTTTCATCACCACCAGCCCGCCGGCGACATTGGCCAGGCGTGCGGCATCGGCGGCCGACGCTCCCCCGGCCATCGCCAGCGTGAGGGTCGCCATGACAGTGTCGCCCGCTCCGGTCACGTCGGCAATCTCGTCGCTGCCGTAAATGGACAGATGGAGGGTGGGCTGGTCGGGTTCAAATACCGCCATGCCACGGCTGCCGCGGGTGATGATGACCGCCCGCATCCGGGTCTGCGCCAGCAATGCGCGCCCGGCGGCCTCGAGCGCACGCGGCGATTCATCCAGGTCGACGCCGAGGACGGCTTCCACCTCGGATTCATTCGGCGCACATGCGGTCAGGCCGCGGAACTTCGTCAGGGCATAGCGGGAGTCGACCAGCACGGGGATGCCGCGACGCCGGGCCGCAGCACCAACGGCACGCCCCAGAGCCGGCGTCACAATGCCTGACCCGTAGTCGGACATCAGGACCGCATCCGCAGACGGAATCGCCGCCAGTGCGGCCGTCCTGATGGCCGCGCGATCCGCCGCGGTAATCCGCGACGGGGACATGCGGTCGATGCGCACGACCTGCTGTTTGGCCGAATGCACGCCGCCCGCGAGGATGCGCGTCTTCACGGGCGTCTGGAATCCAGCCGGCGTCAGCAGTCCGCGCCGAGACACGCCAACGGGCAGCGCCTCCCGCACACGCCGTCCCGCATCGTCTCGCCCGACGAGCGTCACCAGCGTCACACGGCCCCCGAGGGCCGCCACATTGGCGGCCGCATTGCCGGCGCCTCCTGGCACCACCTGCGTGGAGTTGTACTCGAGGATCAGGACGGGCGCTTCACGAGACACCCGAGCGACACGCCCCAGGATGTATTCGTCGGCAATCAGGTCGCCAATCACGACGACCCGCAGGCCGTCGGCTGATTTGGGAAGTTCAATCATGACTGCAGCACCACGCGCACGGCGGCCATCAGGTTATCGCAGATGGCCTCGACCTGCTGCCCGTCCGGCCGGGCGGCTTCCTGGTCGCGACCGTGTCCCGTGCGCAACAGAATCGCACGGGCGCCGACGGCCTGGCCCATCTGCACGTCCCGCCAGTGGTCACCGATGACCCACGACCGGGTCAGGTCCAGCCCCAGCGATTCGGCTGCCGCACGGGCCATTCCGGGCCCGGGCTTCCGGCACGCACACGGCGTCGACAGACCCTCGATGACCGATGCCGGATGATGCGGACAGTAGTGCCACGCATCCACGAGGGCGCCTCCCCGTGCCAGCGTCTCGGCCATGCGTGCGTGCGTCGCCTCGACAAACGCGCGCGTCATCAGGCCCCGGGCAATGCCCCCCTGGTTGGTGACCAC
>JBIIDF010000206.1:0-5645 GCA_044238535.1 Vicinamibacterales bacterium | reverse complement strand
CGCACGTGTGCACGATCCCGAGGCCGTCGTGTCGGCGGCATCGCTGTGCCAGAGCCTGAGACGCTGGCTGGAGGGCCGCACATTCGACATGCGCACCGATCCAGGCGGCATTCGCCTGCTGGATGCCCAGTCGGTGCGCTACGCCGATGTGGACGACATGCACCTGCTGGGACTGATCGAGGGGGAGTGGCCCGAGCCGGTGCGGTCATCCATCTTCTATGGCCAGTCGCTGCTGTCGCTGCTTGAGCCGACCCCGGTGGCCATTGCGCCAGCGCAGCGCGAGCATCAGCTGCGGACGTCGGCTCTCGCTGCATTCCGCGACCTGCTTGTACTCCCGAGGCAGGTGCTGAGCGCATCGACCTTCCAGCTCGAGGCCGACTCGCTGGTGTCCCCCTCTCCCTACGTGCAGGTACTCAGCACCTTCGGGACCCAGACACGGGTCGATACGACCGCCTCCGACGCGCGCGTCACGGCAGACGAAGCTCTGATGGATGTGCCACCCGAGTCGGGAGGGATGCCCGCGATGACCGCCGCGTGGGCCGCACTCCGTAGCGCGACCCCCGACACGCGCGCCGGCATCTTCCATGGCCAGGCAGGTACGACGGCGCTGCGCTCGATTTCGGTCTCGCGCATCGACACGTATCTCAAGTGCCCGTTCAAGTATCTTGCGCAGTACGTGCTCCGCCTCGAAGAAGAGGCCACGGATGAAGAGACGCAGTCGCCCTTACGGCGGGGCAACTTCCTGCACCGCGTGTTCGAACAGTGCTACCTGGCGTGGGAGCAGCAGGGCGGTACCACCATTCACAGCGGGAACAGAACCGAGGCGCGCCGGGTATTCGAGACGGTGATCGATCGGCTGCTGGGAGAACTGCCGCCCGATGAAGCCGGCCTCGAGCGCCTGCGCTTCCTCGGCACGGCCATGGCCCCGGGCATGGTTGACCGGGTGCTGGACGACGATGCGAGCCATGGGGTGCCCGTGGCTCGGCGCTGGTCCGAGTTTCCCCTCGATGGCGTGTTTGCGTTCCGACAGGAGGACGACAGCATTCGCCATCTCCATCTCAAGGGGAAGGTGGACCGAGTGGACCTTCTCCAGGACGGGACCTTCCGCATCATCGACTACAAGACGAGCGCCACGCCGAAAACGGCTGACACCGTGCAGCTGCAGGTGTATGCCGCGGCGGTCGCGCAGACCCTTGCGTCGAAGCACCACACAGGGCGGACCCTTGCCTCGGCCCGCTTCCTGTCGCTGACGGGGCCCACCGAACGCAGCGCGGCCCTGCCCGTCAAGAAGGAGACGCTGGCGCAGTCGCTGCGCGAGGGTGAGCGACGCCTGCTTGAGGTGGTGGACTGCATTTCGGCAGGGAAGTTTCCCCCGAAGCCCATCACCGGCCAGACGTGCGAGTACTGCGCCTACGCCAGCGTCTGCCGCAAGGACATCGTCGGCGATGACGAACCGGACGACCATGGGGAGCGTGGGGGCGATGACTGAGGTGTCACCGTGGCTGCCGCCTGATCACGATGCGCGTCAGGCTGCCCGTGATCCCCGGCTGAACGTCGTGCTCGAGGCGTCGGCCGGGACGGGTAAGACCTCGGTGCTGGTGGATCGCTATCTGAGTCTGCTGCGCGAAGGCGTCCAGCCCCGGCACATTCTCGCGCTGACCTTCACGCGGAAGGCGGCTGCCGAAATGCGCGAGCGCGTCGTGCAGCGGCTGACGAGGCAGTCACGGGAGGGAAGCCTGACGGCCCATCAGCAGATGGTGTTCGAGCATCAGCAGTCAGAGATTGCCCTGACCACGATCGACGCGTTCTGCCTCTCGCTGCTGCTCGAGTTTCCGCTCGAGGCGGGCGTGGATCCCGGCATGTCGCTGGCCGACGAGACGATGACGCCGCACCTGCGCGAACGGGCACTCGACCAGTCGCTGCGATGGGCCAGAGGCGAGGCGCAGGCGGACGAACCGATGGCCGTGCTGCTGAGCGCGCTCAGCGAGTCGAAGGTGCGTGCGGGGCTGGCGATGCTGCTTGAGCGGCGCCTCGTGGCCCGGCGCGCCCTGCGGCGGTTTCTGACGGTACCTCCCCAGAGCGTCCACGAGATCTGTGCCCGACTATGGGATGACCACCGGGAGTCCATTCGGCAGGTGTGTGGATCGCTGGCGGGCCTGTGCGAGGCCATGGCGCCGACCGACCTCGGCAGGCGGACGGCCGATGCACTGGCCGTGTTCGCTGCCGAGGCGATGGACAATCAGGCGCGCCTGCGCCACGCGCACCTGACGCTGCGCTGGCTGGTGCTGACAAATGAGGGTCAGCCACGCGCGAAGAATCTGAGATTTCTGAAGGCCGACTACCCGAAGGCGGCGGGTTTTCAGCGCTGGAGGAGCATCAACACCGACCTTGGACCACGCGTCAAGGCGGCATCCGACCGCTACGAGTCGTCGATCAACCGCGTGATGGTCCACGCGACCGACCGGCTGCTCGGACAGGCCATGGCCGACTATCAGCGGGTGCGGGCGCGCATGGGCGTGCTCGACTTCACCGACGTGCTCGATCATGCGGTGCAGTTGCTGCAGCGACGCGACGAGTTTTCGCAGAGCCGTTACAAGCTCGAGTCGCGGTACCAGCACATCCTGGTCGACGAATTTCAGGACACGAATCCGCTGCAGTGGGCGCTCGTGCGCGAACTGGTGTCGTCATGGTCCGAAGGGGCTTCGGTCGCTGATACCCACCTGCGGCCGTCCATCTTCATCGTGGGCGACCGCAAGCAGTCGATTTATGGCTTTCGCGATGCCCAGGTGGCCCTGCTGTCCAAAGCGGGTCGTCACATTCACGCCCTGCGACCCGAAGGGGCTCCGCGTCGCGCTATCGCCCACAGTTTCCGTTCGGTCTGGCCCGTGCTCCGGTTCGTGAACGATGTGTTCCACGACCATGCCGGCGACCCCGCCAGTCCTCAGCACTTTCAATACGGACCCGCAGACCGCTTTCCCGAACCACCCCCCGTCCCGGCGGCTGACATTCGCGCGGCGACTGACGGTGCCGATGTCGCGGTGCCGCCGCTGGTGAGCGACGAGCCACTCGGGTTGTTGATCGACGCCAGGGCCGAGGACCATGCCGAGCGCCTGGCCGACGAAATTGTCGCGCTGCTGGCCTCAGGGGCGCTGGTCAGGCGCGGGCCGAACCGTGCGGATTGGTCGCCGGTGCAGCCCGGAGACATTGCGGTGCTGTTCCGGACCCGGTCCGGGCATCGCGCCATCGAGGAGGCGCTGCAGGCCCGCCGTGTGCCGTTCTACGTCTACAAGGGGCTCGGCTTCTTCGATAGCGACGAAGTGCGCGACCTGCTGGCCCTGCTGAACTACCTGGCGGCGCCGGCCTCCGATCTGCACGCCGCGGCCTTGCTGAGGTCGCGGTGGGCCACCGTGTCGGATATCGCCATCCGGGCGCTCGCCCCGGAGGTGGCCAGGGCCTGTGATCCGACGGCTCCCGCACCAGAGATGCTCCTCGCGGCACCCGATGCTGAACGCCTGCGGCAGCTGCGCGCGTCGCTGGCCGAGTGGTTGCCGCTCGTGGAGCAGATGCCACCGGCAGAGCTGCTGGACCGGGTGCTCGCCGATGGGGCCTACGCGGTCGAACTGGTCGGGCCGTCGGCCGAGCAGGCCAGAGAGAACGTGAAGAAGTTCCGCGGCCTGGTGCGCCGCATCCAGAACCGTGGCTACGCGACGCTGGCGCGTGTGGTGGCGCATTTCGACCGCGTGCAGGCAGCGGGCGACGAGGCCAACGCGATCATCGAGGCCACCCGTGCTGTGAACCTCATGACCGTGCACGCGTCGAAGGGACTCGAATTCCCTGTTGTGTTCCTCGTGAACCTTGACAGGCGGACCCGTGCCTCCGCGGGTGACTTCAGACTGCATGTCACCCCCGCGGCCGCACCTGCGGATTCCCAGCGGGCAGACGACGAAGACGACGATGCGGTGGACATCACCATTGGCCCCTACAAATCGACGGCGGATGACGCGCGTGCGGAGCTCGAGAAACACGACAGTCGACGCCTGATGTATGTCGCCCTGACACGGGCGCGGGACCGCCTTTACCTCACGGGCGTGCGGAACAAGCAGGACCGTTTTACCTGCGTCAGTAACAGCTTCGGCGGGGTCCTGCCGGCGAGTCTCATTGCGCAGATGGACCAGCATCGTCTGCAGGAACCGCTCGTGTGGAGCGGTCCCAGTGGTCCCCATCGCTTCCGTGTGGTCCCGGCGGCGTCCGCGACCCCGGTCGTGTGGAACGACCCCGCTGACGCGGCAACCCTGCGCGCAATCCCGGTGCGTGACTACGCCCCCATGGCCGCGACCGCACCGTCACGCGTCGTGGCATCGGCGGCATCGACCGACGATGCAGGAGCGATCCGACGGACGGTGCCGACGGACCGCTCGTCGGCGCGGCTGGGCACCGTGGTGCATGCGCTCGTGGCGCACGCGCACCTGCACGCGGTATCCGACGAGACGGCGCTCCACGAGGCCGCACAGGCGCTGGCGCAGCAGCGGGGGCTCGGCGAGCTGACACCAGACGAGCTGGCGCGGGCGGTCCGCATGACCCTGGAGGCTCTCCGTCAGCCCGAATTGGCTGGCGCCTCGCCGCAGGCCTCGGTGATCTTCGAGGCCGCCTATTCACGACGGCGCGATGGGGAGACGATTGAGCGCGGGTCGATTGATGTCCTGATTGTCGAACCGTCGCGCGCCACCGTGCTTGAACTGAAGACCGGTCAGACCTACGACAGCCATCTCCTCCAGCTGGATGCCTACCGGGCTGCGGTGCAGGCCCAGTATCCGGGTTACGACGTCGCGGGGCGCGTCGTCTACCTTCAGGACACCTGAGCGCGCGGTTGCGCTTTCGCGCTATCGTGATGGAGTTCATGCCCTCGTCGCGTCTCATTCCGGCGTCCGCTCGCGCCCTCGGTCCCGACCATCGGACGTTCCGACGGTCGCTGGCCGACGAGGTAGCGATCGATTTTCCCTCGACGCGCGCGGCCTGTCAGGCGGTGCATGGCGCGTGCAGCGATCCGGACGAGGGCGTGCGCCTGTCGACGAGTGTGACGGTGTCGGCGGCGGTGGCGCGTCGGGGAGGACGGGTGCCCGTGCCCATGTCGCTGCGGCAGACCTGCGGCGCATGCGGCGGACGTGGCGAGACGTGGCCGGACCCGTGCGCCACGTGTGATGGACAGGGCCACTGTGCGCGACTCATGGAAGTCGCCATTCCGGTGCCCCCGGGCACGGTGCATGGTGAGCATCTGCGATTTGCGGTGACGCCCCGTCGCGGCCCCCGGACGCGGGTAGACGTGCGCGTGACGGTGGAGTCGGGGCGATGAAGAAGCACGTCGATTTGCTCTCGTGGCTCTACACGGCATGGGGTGCCGTGTTTTTCATTGTCGCACTGGCAGGTTTTGCCCTCGCGGCAGGGGCGTGGGCGATTGCGACGGGCGTCAGTCCGGTGCAGGTCAGCAGCCCGATGTCGGGTCAGGTGACGGCCGCAGGTCTGGCGACCCTGTCGGCACTGACGCTGCTCTGGGCCCTGCTGCATCTGGCACTGGCGCGGGCACTGGCGGGGTTGCGCATCTGGGGTCGCACGCTCGTCCTCGGCCTGTCCATTGTGAACCTGCTGCT
>JBIIDF010000205.1:0-5647 GCA_044238535.1 Vicinamibacterales bacterium | reverse complement strand
TGTCGGGTGGCACCGGTGCGCGCTTCTCGATGATTCCTCCCGACAATGCCACGGGCAACTTCGTCAAGGTGGTGCAGCGTGTGCCGGTGCGTCTGGTCTGGACCGCGCCGCCCGATGTCGAACTGCGTGCCGGATTGTCGGCCTCCGTGACGGTGTCGGTCAGTGGAAAGTGAGGGCGTGATGCGCCGTGTGGTCATCGCACTGAGTCTGATCGGATTGTCGGCAGGCACGGCGGCGGCACAGTCGGGTGCCATGCTGGCCGGCAGTGTGGCGGAAGGAGCAGTGCGGACCGAGGTGCTGCCGCTGTCGCTGTCTGATGCGGTGGCGAGAGGACTCCGCACCAACCTGGGCGTCCTGGCCAGTGCGCAGCAGGTTGAACTGGCACGCGGGGCCGAACAACGCACGCGTCGCGAGCTGATGCCGCAGGTGAACGGACGGATCGCCGAATCGCGGCAGACGAACAATCTCGCCGCCTTCGGGTTCGATATGTCACTGTTTCCCGGCATGAGCTCGCTCGTCGGGCCTTTCAATATTTTTGATGCGCGCATCTATGCGTCGCAGCAGGTCGTCAACCTCAGTGCACGCAGCGATGCGCAGCGCGCGGCCCTGGTCGTCGATGCAGCGGAGCTTGACCGGGAAGACACGCGTGAGTGGGTCGTCTTCACCGTGACGCGGCTGTATCTGCAGGCGGCGGCGACCGGCGAACGCGTGGCCACGACCCGCACACAGGTGGCCACGGCCGAGGCGCTGTCGAAGATGGCGTCCGACATGCGGGCCGCAGGCACGGTGCCCGGCATCGATGTGGTGCGCGCCGGTGTCCAGGTGCAGGAGCAGAAGCAGCGGCTCATCGCCGCCGAGACCGAGCACCGGCGGCTGCTGCTGCAGTTGCAGCGGGCGATTGGTGTGCCGGTGGCCCAGGCCGTGAGCCTCACCGACCGGTCACTGGCCCTTGCCTCGCCTCCGATGGAGGTCGCTGCCGCGGTGGCGCTGGCCGCCGAGCAGCGCGCCGACTATCGCGCGGCCACCACGCGGTTGCGCGCGGCCGAAACAGCCCTCACGGCGGCTCGCCGCGAGTCGCTGCCGTCACTGGCGGTGACCGCCGATGTCGGCACCATCGGGTCGTCGGCCTCGAACGCCCTGCGGACCTACGCGATGGCCGGCGCGGTGCGCGTGCCGATATTCGATGTGGGACGGCGCGGGCGCGTGGCCGAATCGATGGCGGCGCTCAAACTGCGACAGGCCGAGGCCGCAGATTTCGTGCAGCGACTCGAAGCCGATGTGCAGACGGCCTTCCTCGATTTGCAGGCCGCCGAGCAGCAGGTGACGGTGGTGGGTGAACGGGTGGCGCTGGCCAATCAGGAACTGGCGCTGGCCCGCACACGCTTTTCGGCGGGCGTGACCAGCAACCTCGAAGTCATTCAGGCGCAGGTCGCCGTGGCCACGGCCACCGACCAGCAGATCGCCAGTGCGCTGGGCCTCAACCTGGCGCGCGCCCATCTCATGAAGGTGCTCGGCCAGACTCCGTGAGCCTGGCCGGCGCCGCTCAGCGCGGGGTAGGGGCCTGAGCCCCGCCCGTCCTCGGTCCGAACGAATCCCAGTATGGGGTCGGCAGCGGACGCTGCTCAGGCCACACCATCCGGAGCGTGTCGCCCTCGTAGAGTTCGCCGTTCTTCATCACCAGGCGAATGGTGTTGGTGTGCCTGATGTTCTCGAGCGGATTGCGATCGAGCACCAGCAGGTCGGCCATCTTGCCGGGCTCGAGTGACCCCACGTCACCCTGCATGCCGATGGCCTCGGCACCGAACAGCGTCACCACGCGCAGGGTCTCGTGCGGCGTGAGCCCGTTCGAGCCCAGGTTCCACGTTTCCCAGTGCGCACCAAGTCCCTGCAGCTGCCCGTGGCTGCCGAGAGCCGCGCGACCGCCGGCATGCACGATGTCGGCCACCTGCCGACCGATCTTTGTGTGGCCATACTCTTCCGGCAGGAACCACTGGGGCCGCCGCCTGATCATCGTGTCGAGCAGCTCTTCGGGAATGTACCGGTTCAGCTTGGCGTCGCCACTGGTGTTCTCGGTCTCGAAGTAGAAGTTTTCCGACCAGGGCGCCCCATAGGCCACAAGAATCGTGGGCGTGTAGAACGTCTTCGTGCGTGCGACAAACTCGATGACATCGCGATAGATCGGCATGATCGGCAGCGAGTGTTCCTGGCCCGAATAGCCATCGGCCATCTGCGTCAGGTTGAGTTTCAGGTCGAGCGAGCCTTCGATGGTGGCGGTGATGCCGTACTCCTTCGCCGCTTCGATGAGCCACTGCCGCACGAGTCGATCACCGGCCACATACTGTTTGATGGTGTTGGTGCGGTAGGCATCGCGGTAGCGCTTCATGAACCGGAAGGCGCTGTCGCGGTCGTCGATGCCTGAGGTGCTGAAGATGCCTGGGCCCGTGGCATAGACGCGCGGGCCGGGAATCATTCCGGCGTCGACCATGTCGGCATACGCAAAGACATCGGGGGTCGACGTCTGCGGGTCGCGCGTGGTCGTCACGCCGTACGCCAGGTTGGCGAGATACTGCCACACCTCGGTCTGATGCAGGCCGCGCGGCGTCCACATGTGCGCGTGGGCATCGACCAGGCCCGGCATGATCGTCTTGCCCGACACGTCAATGCGACGCGCATCCGCCGGGACTCGCAGGGTGCCACGCGGGCCGATGGCGGCGATCCGATTGGCCGTCACGAGCACATCGCCCCGGGCAATGACTTCGTCGCCCTTCATAGTGATGAGGCGGGCGCCGGTGAGCAGGACCGAACCGGATGGCCGGGCGCGCGGCCGCTCGACCACCACGTCGAGAGTGGTGGGGGTGCCCTCACCCGTGGCCGCCTGACGCGAGAACACGGCGCCGAGCGCCCAGGTCACATCGCGGCTGTCGGCGGTCCACTGCACATAGTCTCCGCCCTCCGGCGACAGTCGGGTGACCGGTACGGCCGTGTCGGTGCGGCCCTGAATGCGCACGTCGACGGTTTCGCGGCCCGCACGGGGCATCGGCACCACCACGTGCCGGCCCTGCAGCGAGGCCACCACCTTCGTGCCATCGGGCGACAGCCGCAGTTCATCAGCGGACGGCGGCGTACTGCCCGGGCCGCTGCCGGTCACGCGCAGCAGCGTGCGACGGTCGTAGCCGCTGATGTCAATCGACTGCAGGCCTCGGCTCCCGCTCAGATAGATGCGGCTGGGCTGTGCCTGCACGAAGTGCGGGCGGCGACCATTCTGCGCGGCGGCCACCAGGGTCGATGCACCACCTGCGGCAGGCATCCACCGGATTTCGAGCGTATTCGGAGGAGAGATGCCGCTGATTTCCCCGACGCCGTCACCGTCGTGGTGCGGATCTTCCTCGGGAGGTGTGTCGCGCAGGATCGAGTACAACTGGTCGCTGACCGCACCCGACAGATAGACGATGCGGGTGCCGTCGGGTGTGACGGCGGGATCGACGTAATAGCCCGCGTGCGGTGTGAGGGTTTCTGAGGCCCCACCCTCGGCAGACACCCGTTTGATGTGACCGCCCTGTGTGGTCCACGTCGTGTAGACGACCGCGCGGCTGTCGGGCGTCCACGTCGGCATGAACTCCCCTTCGGTCACGCGGTCCGTCGACGGCGTGAGCGGCATCGACGTCAGCAGCCGCGGTGCTCCCGAGGGCAGGTCCATGACATACAGCCGGTTCATGGCGCTGAACACCAGGCGCCGGCCATCGGGCGACACCGTGGGCCATCGCACCAGCCGCGCACGCACGTTCGGCCCATCGTCCATGCGGACAGGGGTGTAGACGCGCGGAGCGATCTCGGCTTCGACCGGCACGGTCATCGGGATGACGCGCGAGGCGCCGGTGGCCATGTCGACGCGATGCAGCTTGCCTCCAACGGGGACGATGAGCGACTGCCCATCGGGCATGAAGACGTATCCGGGCAGGGTGTCGCGCGAGGCGCGTGATTCCTGGTCGTCCCGGGTCACAGGCCACAGCAGCCAGCGCTCGGCACCGGTCTCGAGATTCCGCACGCGCAGGCCCGTGTCGGACTTATAGCGGGTGCCATAGACCAGATGGTGCCCGTCGGGTGAGAGCACCGGGCGCATGGCACTGCCCTGCGCATTGGTGATCTGGGTGACGTCGCCCGTCTCGCGGTCGTGGCGGTAGATCTGCCAGAGAGGGAATCGCGCGTTGTAGGTGAAGCTGCCCGTGCGCTGGGCGTAGTAGATGAAGCGTCCGTCAGGCGAGACCACGGCGCCCATGCGGTTGGCCGGCGGTGCGGAGGGCGGTGCGGTGCTGTCGGGACCGGGCTGGGGGGGCGGAGCCGCGCCCACGCGCACGCCATTGCCGCCGTCACGGTGATACAGGAACAGCCAGAACGTCCCCGGGTCGGGAGGGCGTGACTTCGACACCACCAGATACTGGCCATCGGGTGTCCACGCGGGCGACGTCATGATTTGCGGCCGGTCGCGCGTGAGCCCGTCCTTGGAAATCGCGCGCGGATTCCTGCCGTCGGCATCCGCGATCCACAGATTTTCGACACCCGTGCGGTCGCTGAGGAAGGCGATATGCCTGCCATCAGGGGAATAGCGCGGCTGGCTCTCGAACGACAGGCCTCCCATCAGGCGCGTCGCCGTGCCCCCGTCGACCGGCAGCGTGTAGAGATCGCCCAGCACGTCGAAGATGAGCGTGCGGCCGTCAGGCGACACGTCGACCGACGGCCAGGTCACCTCGTCCGTGCTGAAGCGCAGCGTCTCTGTCGTCTTCAGGACCAGGCCCTGTTGGCGCGCGGCATCCTCGGGGGTGACGACGGCGGGCGGCGGTGGCTGCTGCTGTGCACGCAGGCCGAAGGACGGGATCATCAGTGCCGCCACCAGCGGCACCGCACGAATCAGACGGGGACTCACCATGGCGACCTCCTCCCAGAGGCAAGCGTCATTGTAGCTGTGCGGTCGACGAGGGTAGTCGGACGTACGGACGGGCGGGCGGGCGCCAACCCCGCCGGAGCCCTCGTGACGCCCCGGTTGCCGACGCACGGGGCTGCGAGGTCCTGCGCACCGGACAGGTGTCTCGATGCCCGGCGCAGAGGCGCCGTGGCACCGGCGGTCAGCGTGCCTGTGTCTGACGCCGCCAGTCGAGCACGAAGGGATTGCTGCGGCGTTCACGCCCGATGGTGGTGTCGGGCCCATGGCCCGGAAAGACCACCGTATCGTCGGGGTACGAGAACAGCACCTCGGTGATGGCACGCATCAGGGTGGGATAGTCGCCGCCTGGCAGGTCGGTGCGGCCAATCGAGCCCGCAAACAGTGTGTCGCCCACAATCAGCCCCGCGCTGGCGGGGGCCTCGCCTGCACGGTTCAGGGCGAAGCAGACATTCCCGGGACAGTGCCCCGGTGTGTGCCGCAGCGACACCTCGTAGTCGCCCACGGTGCCCCAGACGCCGTCGCCGGTGAAATAGTGGTCGACGGGCGGCAGCGGTTCGATCTCGAGACCGAACAGTCGGCCCTGGTCGACGGCCGCGGCGTACACCGGTCGGTCGTCCGGATGCATCCAGATCGGCACATCCAGTGTGCGGCGCGCACGGGCGACGCCGGACACATGGTCGACGTGGGCATGCGTCAGCAGAACGGCCA
>JBIIDF010000204.1:0-5708 GCA_044238535.1 Vicinamibacterales bacterium | reverse complement strand
CGATTCAAAGCAGCGGTTGATGAACACGCCCTTGCTGTAGAGCATGGTGCCCATCGCACCATCGCACAGCAGGATGCGCGACGCCAGGGCGTCGAGAAAGGCGCTCATTGCTGGGGCTCGGGCCTCTGCCAGGGCAGACGGCCCAGGCAATCAGGCCTGCAGGGGCGCCTTCTGGTCGGCCGCCGCCGGCACGAGCAGTTCGGTCTTGTCCCAGATAAAGTCGTCTTTGCTGTAGACGGCCAGCTCGTAGTCCTTGCCCATGAAAATCGCCGACACCGGGCAGGCCTCTTCGCAGTAGCCGCAGAAGATGCAGCGCGTCTTGTGAATCTGGTAGACGGCGGCATACCGGGGACCGGCCATCACCGTCCCGTCGTTCTCGGCCGCCTCGAGGTAAATGGCATCAGCCGGGCAGGCCACCGAGCACAGCCCGCAGGCCACGCACTTCTCGAGGCCGTTCTCGTCTCGCATCAGCACCTGCTTCCCGCGATACTTGGGAAACATCGGCACCTTCACATCCGGGTAATTCACCGTAATGGGCCGGCGGAAAATGTGCTTGAAGGTGAGGGCAAACCCTTCGAGGAGCGGCTTCAGCATCCGCAAATGATACCACCCGAACCTCTGGTTTAGAATGAGGGCGTCGTGTCATCGCCTCTGCGCCCTGAGGAAACCCCGGACAGCATCCCCCCGCTGGATGCCGCCGCCTCACCCCTCCCTGTCACTCCCATGGCGTCGGACGTGCACGCGTCGCCTGACGAGGCCACGCCCGCGCCAGTCGAGGCCGACGCCGTCGGTGTCGAACCCGTCGTGGGCGAGGCGGTCGAGTTCCAGAGAGCCGAGGCCGCCGCAGTCGACCAGGAGGCCACCGCTCCGGCGGCACAAGCCCCTCAGGCTGACCTCAGTCCAGAAGGAATCGACCTGCGGACCCGCCTGCAAGGCTGGTGGGATGAATTTCTGGCCTGGGTGCGCGTGTTCACCTCGGCGGCCGTGTACGCCACGCTCATCGTCACCTTCCTGTTTCAGGTGGCGCGGGTCGACGGGCAGAGTATGGCCCCCACACTGGAAGATCGCGACCGCCTCATCGTCAACAAGCTGGCCTATCGGCTGGGGGCACCGCAGCGCGGCGACATCGTGATGCTGTACTACCCGCTGGACCCGGACAAGTCCTACGTCAAGCGCGTCATCGCGGAAGAAGGCGACATGGTGCGGGTGGTTGACGGCCAGGTGTTCGTGAACGACGTCCCGCTGCCCGACGAGCAGATTCCCCCCGAATACCGCAGTCACGACGAGTGGGGCCCCCAGGTGATTCCCGAGGGCTACTACTTCGTGATGGGCGACCACCGGAACAACAGTTCCGACAGCCGGCACTGGGGCTTTGTGCCGAAGAAATACATCATCGGCCGCGTGCAGGTACGGTGGTGGCCGGTTCCCACCGCCACCATCTTCTGACCCCGCCGGTGCACACCCGCCGTGCGGGGGCCACGCCAGGGCCTCAGTAGCCGCGGGCCGGCTGCACTTCGTAGCGCAGCGGACGACCGCTCAGAAACCGATCGAGGTTGTCTTCAAAGACCGCCACAACCTCATCCCAGTGGCCCTGCCGGAAACCCGAGGTGTGCGGCGTCAGGATCACGTTCGGGCAGCGCCACAGCGGATGCTCGGCGGGCAGGGGCTCTTCAGGAAACACGTCGAGGCTGGCCCCCGACAGGTGTCCGCGCTCGAGTGCCGCCATCAGCGCCCCGGTGTCGACGATACGCGCGCGCCCGACATTGATGAAGACGCTGCCGGGCGTCATCGCCGCGAACGCGGCCGCGTCAAACATCCCCGCCGTCGCCGGGGTCAGCGGCGCGGCCACCACCACCGCATCCGCCTGCGACAGCATCTCGTGCAGCGCCTCAGGACCGAACACGGCGCTGACCCCGGCCACGGCCGGACCCGACGGGTCTCGCCGTTGCGCAATCACGCGCATGCCGAGCGCCGAGGCGCGTGCCGACAGCGCTTCGCCGATGGTGCCGAGTCCGACCAGGGCCAGCGTGCGTCCCTGCAGCAGCCACGGGAGCCGCGGCCCGACGCACTCGGTCTGCGCCCATCGGGCCTCGCGCTGGCGTTCGAGCAGAAACGGCAGCTGCTTGCTGCACGCCAGCAGCACCGCCAGCACGTGTTCGGCAATGGGCACCGCCTGGACGCCCCGCGTGTTGCTGACGCGGATGCCGCGTGCCGTCAGGGCCGGCAGACAGAGCGTCTCGACCGCCACCGCCGAGGTGTGGACCCACTGCAGACGGGGGGCGTCCTGCAGTTCGTGCTCGCCCAGTATCCAGGTAAAGGCCGCATCCGCCGTGCCCAGTCCCTCGCGACGCATCTCGTCCGTCGTGGCGTATGTGAACCGCACATCCGGACGGCGGTGCATGAGGGCCTGCGCTGCCTCTTCGGGAATCTGCCACTGCGGCACCCGCTGCTGGATGGAAATGAGCACGTGCATCAGCGTGACCGCCGATACGTGCCGCCGCGCCCGCCGCGCTTCGACACCAGATGCACATCTCCAATCACCATGCCCTTGTCGGCCGCTTTCACCATGTCGTACACGGTGAGCGCCGCGACGGTCGCCGCCGTGAGCGCTTCCATCTCGACACCGGTCTGTCCACTGGTACGCACCCGCGCCTCGATGCGGTATCCGGTGCGCGTCGGTGACAGATCCACCGACACGTGCGTCAGCAGGAGCGGATGGCAGAGCGGTATCAGCTCGCTCGTCCGCTTGGCGGCCATGATGCCCGCCAGTTGCGCGGCCTGCAGCGGGTTGCCCTTGCGAACGGCCCCGCTGCGAATGAGTCGTCGCGCCTCGGCCGACATGTCGATGCTCGCCCGGGCGACCGCCTCGCGTTCAGTCACCGCCTTCGCGCCGACGTCCACCATCCGGGGTGTGCCATCGGTGCCCACATGCGTCAGCTGCGCCGGCACCCGGACCTGAGGGGCCCCCTTACGCGCCATCGTCACCTCCATGGGCCAGAAAGAACGACAGCCCCTCCAGGGATACCGTCAGATCGACGTGCTTGAGCTTGACCGCCTCTGGCACCCGCAGTCCGCCGGGGGAAAAATTGAGCACGGCGCGGACGCCGGCGGCGACGATGAGGCCGAGCACGTCCTGCGCCACCTCCCCCGGCACCGCCAGCACCGCGATATCGATGCCGGTGCGGGCGGCAAACGCGCGGAGGGTGCGGCTGTGCAGGATCGGAATGCCGCTGCGCGTCTGGTGCCCCACCTTCGACGGGTCCGTGTCGAACATCGCCACAATCTCGAACCCTTCGCGACCGAAACCGGGATAGTCCGCCAGTGCCTGCCCGAGTTTGCCAGCCCCCAGCACCACCACCTTCAGGCGACGGTCGAGCCCCAGAATCTTCCGGAGCTGCTGACGGAGATCCTTGACCACATAGCCCACGCCGCGCACACCGAATTCCCCGAAATACGCGAGGTCTTTTCTGATTTGGGCCGCATTCAGATGGAAACGTTCGGCCAGGCCCTGCGACGAGATGGTCTCGACGCCGGACTGCTCGAGCCGGGTGAGGGCTCGAAGATAGATCGACAACCGATTGGTCGTCAGCTCGGACACCTGATCGGTCACGATCCGCCGCTTGTTCGCGCTTTTCACTGGGCTGTCAGGATAGCAAACTCCGGAACGGCCGACCCTGTTATCATCCGCCCCATGGCCGACTCCCAGAAGTCATTTACGCCCTATGTCTCGGACGCGCAGTCGATGGCCGAGTTCACCGCAAAGGCCGTCATTCTCGGTGTGCTCTTCGGGTTACTCTTCGGCGCGTCCACGGTCTATCTCGGGCTGCGCGCGGGCCTGACCGTGAGCGCCTCGATTCCCATCGCAGTCCTGGCCATCTCGGTGCTCAAGCGCCTGGGCGGGTCGACCATCCTCGAAAACAACATCGTGCAGACCATCGGGTCGGCCGGCGAATCGGTGGCCGGCGGCGTGGTCTTCACCATTCCCGCCCTGATCTTCCTCGTGCCCGAGGGACCGAAATACTTCACCTATACCCAGATCACGATGCTGGCGTTTGCCGGCGGTATCCTCGGGGTGCTCATGATGGTGCCGCTGCGCCGGGCCCTCATCGTCAAGGAGCACGGCGTGCTGCCCTATCCGGAAGGCACTGCCTGTGCCGAGGTGCTGGTGGCCGGCGAGCGCGGCGGGCAGCTGGCATCGCTGGTCTTCAGCGGACTGGCCATCGGGGCCTTGTGGAAGTCGTTCACTGGCATCTTCAACCTGTTTCTGGCGGAAGTCGGCTACTCAACACCACGAACCAGCCAGTTCCCCAACGCCACGGTGGCCGTCGACATCTCTCCGGAATACATGGGCGTGGGCTATGTCATCGGCCCGCGCATCGCCGGCACGATGGTCGCCGGCGGGGTGCTCTCGTGGCTGGTGCTGCTGCCGCTGCTGTCGCTGCTGGGGGCCGCCATCCCCACGCCGTTTCCTCCGATTGCGCCGGCGCTCGCGAACAACCCGGCGACCGGCATGCCGTATCTGATTGCCGAGATGGGTCCGGGACAAATCTGGAGCGCCTACATCCGCTACATCGGGGCGGGCGCGGTACTCGCGGCGGGACTCATCACGCTGGGACGAACCCTGCCGACGATTGTGTCATCCGCACGCGAGGGCCTGAAGGGCCTCGGCACCGGCGGCGACGGGCCCCAGCGCCGGACCGAACGTGACGTGCCCATCACGGTGGTGCTGGGCGGATCGCTGGCGCTCGCGGTGTTTCTCGCCGTCATGCCCGGCCTGCCGACGCAGGGCAACATCCTCGTCTCGGCGCTGATTGTGCTCTTCGGGTTTTTCTTCGCGACGGTCTCGTCGCGCATTACCGGACTCATCGGATCCTCGTCCAATCCCATTTCGGGCATGACCATCGCCACGCTCATCATCACGTGCGTGATCTTCGTGGCGCTCGGCTGGACCGGCGACGCCTATGCGCCCGTGGCCATTTCGGTGGGCGCGCTGGTGTGCATCGCGGCCGCCAATGCCGGCAACACCTCCCAGGACCTCAAGACCGGATATCTGGTCGGCGCGACCCCGCTGGCCCAGCAGATGGGCCTGGCCATCGGCGTGGTCACCTCGGCGTTCATCATCGGCGCCACGGTGCTGTACATGCATCAGGTCTTCGGGATCGGGTCGGCCGCCGTGGCCGCCCCGCAGGCGACCCTGATGGCCACGCTCATCAAGGGCCTGCTGTCGCAGAACCTGCCGTGGGGACTCGTGCTGGTCGGCGTGTTCATTTCGGTGACGCTGGAGCTCTGCGGCATTCACTCGCTGTCGTTCGCCGTCGGCGCCTACCTGCCCATTGCCACGACCGCCCCGATCTTCATTGGTGGCCTGGTCCGGTGGTGGGTCGAGCGCAGCACGGGAGCGCAGAGCGACTCGGACATCAGCGCCGGCACCTTGTTTTCCTCGGGTCTCATCGCCGGGGGATCGCTGGCCGGCATTCTCTTCGCCGTGCTGGTCGGCGCCCAGCAGTCGGGCGTGAACGTGCTGGCGACGCTGCAATCGGTCGGCAATGCGCTGCCCATCCTTCGGGAAGAAGGACTGGTCGGCAATCTGGCGGGGGCCGCACTGTTCTTCGCGCTGGCGGTGATTCTGGCCCGGTACGCCAGGCGCCCGCTGAACTGATGCGCGGGGGGCCGAGGTCGCCGCATCGAGGTGCGCGCGGCGCTGGCGG
>JBIIDF010000203.1:0-5720 GCA_044238535.1 Vicinamibacterales bacterium | reverse complement strand
AAGGTGCTGCCCCCAGGGGCGTATCCGATTCGCGAACTGGCCGCCGATCATCCGCTGTTCCGTGCCCTGTTCCAGGTGCCCGAGATTCCGCAGGTGCCGGCGTGGCAGTTCTGGCGGCAGACCGGCGGTGACACCTCCGAACTGGGACGGCTGTCGCAGCAGGCGCATGCCGCAGCGATCAGCGACGCGCAGGGGCGCATCATGGTGCTGCTGACGCACAACACCGATATTGCCGATTCGTGGGAACGCGAAGGGGAAGACGCCGAATACTTCCGGCTGTTCTCGCCGAAGGGCTATGCCCTCGGCATGAACGTTGCCGTCTACGCCATGTCGCACTAGTGCCGGGTGGTGAAGTCGCTGAGTCCCGGCTGCCGTTCACAGACCGCCCGCAGGTCGAGCAGGTCGATGAGCGCACGGCACCGGGCCAGCGGGCCCGGCTGCTCGAGCAGGGCCTGACGCTCGAGCGGTTCGAAGTCGAGATACTGCGACAGGGCATTCACCACGTCGATATCGGGCATCGAGTGCGGCAGCAGCGACTCGGCCCGCGCCCGCGCAAACAGTGGCTCGAGCCGGTGTTCGAGCTCGCTCCGCGCCTGGGACAGCGCGTCGTGCTCGGCCTCGGGCACCACCTCCTCGAGGGCCTCCATCTCGACCGTCCGATAGAGCAGCTGCGCATTCGACGTCAGCTCGCGGATGATGCGGAACTTGTGCGTCCCCCGGAGCACGAGGTTGAAGCGGCCATCGGCCAGGCGCTCGACATGTGAGATGACCCCCACGCACCCGGTCTGGTAGACCGGCGGGCGGTCGGGGTGCCCGGGCGCGTCCGTGCCGCGCAGCAGGGTCATGCCAATCAGCCGGTCACTCGAGAGCGCGTCGGTCACCATCTGCCGGTAGCGGGGCTCGAAGATGTGCAGCGGCAGGAAGACGTTGGGAAACAGCACCACCGACGGCAGCGGAAAGATGGGAATGATCGCGTCGCGCATGGCCATGGCGAAATGGTCTCCCCGCTATTATGACCGGGTGTGTCCGATTTCATCGGCCCCGGCCCTCGTCTTCGAGGCGGCGCGTCCGCTGGTGTTTGCGCACCGGGGCGGGGCGGCCCTGCGCCCGGAAAATACGCGCCTGTCTGTGCAACACGGGCTGGCGCTCGGCGCGGACGGCATCGAACTCGACGTGCACCTGTCGCGCGACGGCATTCCGGTCGTCATCCACGACCCGACCCTCGACCGCACGACCAATGGCCGCGGGCCGGTCGTCGCGCTGACGGCCGCTGACCTGGCCGGCCTCGATGCGGCCTGGCACTTCGATGCCGCGCACGGGTATCCGTTCAGGGGGCAGGGCCACGGGGTCCCGACGCTGGCCGAGATCCTGTCCCTCAGCCGCGACGCGCGCCTCATCATCGAAATGAAGTTCGGCACACCGGCCCTGGCCGAGGCGGTGGTGTATCTGGTGCGGCAGGCAGGATTGGCCGGCCAGGTCTGCATCGGCGCCTTTCACCAGCGGCCGCTCGACGTGGTCAGGCAGCGGGCCCCCGAACTGACGACCAGTGCCTCCCGGGACGAGGCCGCCGCCACCTGGCGACGGTCGTGGGTGCGGTGGCCGTTCCGCCGTCACCTGCCCTTCGCGGCGTATCAGGTGCCGCTGCGACGCGGGCGCCTGCGGGTGGTGACCCCGGCGTTCGTGGCGCAGGCCCACCGCAGTGGCCAGTGGCTGCAGTGCTGGGTCGTGGATGACCCGACCGAGGCCCGGAGCCTCCTCGACTGGGGCGTGGACGGTCTGGTCACCGACCGCCCCGACCTCATCGTGCCGCTGCGCGACGCCTGGGTCGCCCGTGGCAGTGTCCCCGCCTCCCGCCGCCAGCGTCCGACCGCCCGGTGACCGGGCCTCGCCGGTCCCGGCGCATCTGGCTGGCGCAGTTCGGGCCGTACGCGGCTACAATTGGAGGTCTTGTATCAGGGACAAACAGGGAAGGTTTTACACGGTATGAAGAATCCCGACGGTTCGGAAATGTCGCAGCTCGAAGCGCTGGAAACGCGTGAGTGGCTCGATTCACTCGATGATGTGCTCCGCCATGGAGGGTCGGCCCGCGTGGGTCGTCTGCTGAGAGACCTCGGCATCCAGGCCCAGCGCGCCGGCGTCAAGCTGCCGTTTTCCGCGAACACCCCCTACATCAACTCGATTCACCCGTCCGAGGAAGTGCCCTATCCGGGCAGCCGCGAAATCGAGCGCCGCATCAAGAGCCTGGTCCGCTGGAATGCGATGGCCATGGTCGTGCGCGCCAACAAGGTGGAAGACGGGATCGGCGGGCACATTTCGACCTTCGCCTCGTCGGCCACGCTATATGAGGTGGGCTACAACCACTTCTTCCGGGGCCGCGACGATGGCAACGAGGGCGATGTGGTGTTCTTCCAGGGTCACGGGTCGCCCGGGATGTATTCGCGGGCGTTCCTCGAAGGGCGCCTGACCACGCAGCACCTCGAGAACTTCCGCCGCGAGCTGAAGCCCGGCGGCGGGCTGTCGTCCTACCCGCACCCGTGGCTGATGCCCGATTTCTGGGAATTCCCCACGGTGTCGATGGGCCTCGGGCCCATCATGGCCATCTACCAGGCCCGGTTCAACCGCTACCTCGAAGACCGCGGCCTGAAGCCGAAGACGGATGCGAAGGTGTGGGCGTTCCTCGGCGACGGGGAAACCGACGAACCCGAATCCCTCGGGGCCATCACCCTGGCGTCGCGGGAGAAGCTCGACAACCTGGTCTTCGTCATTAACTGCAACCTGCAGCGCCTCGACGGTCCGGTGCGCGGCAACGGCCAGATCATCCAGGAACTGGAAGCCGTGTTTCGCGGCGCCGGCTGGAACGTCATCAAGTGCATCTGGGGGCCCGAGTGGGATGCGCTGCTCGAGAAGGACACCGATGGCCTGCTGGTCAAGCGGATGGGTGAGGTGGTCGACGGCGAGTATCAGAAGATGGCCGTCGAATCGGGCGACTACGTGCGCAAGCACTTCTGGGGCACCGACCCGCGCCTGCTGAAGATGGTCGAGCACCTGTCGGACGAGCAGCTCAAGCGGCTGACGCTGGGCGGGCACGACCCGGGCAAGGTCTTCAATGCCTTCCGTCTGGCGACGCACTCGCCGAACGGCATGCCGAGCGTGGTGCTGGCCCGCACGATCAAGGGCTACGGCATGGGCGAATCGGGTGAGGGCAAGAACATCACCCACCAGCAGAAGAAGCTGAACGAAGACGAGGTGAAGACCTTCCGCACGCGCTTCGGCATTCCGATCTCCGACGAGGATGTCGCGAAGATGCCGTTCTACCGGCCGTCAGACGACTCGCCGGAGATGCGGTATCTGGCCGAGCGCCGGAAGGCGCTGCACGGGCCGGTCCCCAAGCGCCGTCGGCAGGAAGCGCCGCTGCGCCTTGAGTTCGGCGACACGTTCGACGAGTTCCACACCGGCACCGAGAACCGCAAGGCCTCGACGACGATGGTGTTTGTGCGCCTGCTGTCGAAGCTGCTGCGCGACGAGCACATCGGCAAGCTGGTGGTGCCCATCGTGCCGGACGAAGCGCGCACGTTCGGGATGGAGGCGCTGTTCCGTCAGGTGGGCATCTACGCCCACGAGGGGCAGAAGTATGAGCCGGTCGACCGCGACACGCTGCTCTACTACAAGGAAGCCTCGGACGGACAGATTCTCGAGGAAGGCATCAACGAAGCCGGGTCGGTGTCGTCGTTCATCGCGGCGGGCACGGCCTATGCCACGCACGGCATTCCGACGATTCCGTTCTTCATCTACTACTCGATGTTCGGCTTCCAGCGCATCGGCGACCTGGTCTGGGCCGGCGCCGACATGCGCATGAAGGGCTTCCTGCTCGGAGGCACGTCGGGCCGCACCACGCTGAACGGCGAGGGTCTGCAGCACGAGGACGGACAGAGCCATGTGCTGGCGCTGCCGGTGCCCAACTGCCAGTCCTATGATCCGGCGTTCGCCTACGAACTGGCCGTGATCATCGAAGACGGCATCAAGCGCATGTATGCCGACCGCGAGGACATCTTCTACTACCTCACGGTGATGAACGAGCAGTACGAGCACCCGCCGATGCCGAAGGACGCGCGCGAGGGCATCCTCAAGGGGCTCTATGTCTGCAAGCCGACGGGGTTGCCGAAGGCGAAGCTGCGGGCGCAGCTGTTCGGCAGCGGCACGATCCTGACCGAAGCCCTCAAGGCGCAGCAGATTCTGGAAGAGCAGTACAAGGTGGGTGCCGATGTGTGGAGCGTGACGAGCTACGTCAACCTCTACCGCGACGGCAACGCCGCCGAGCGCTGGAACCGGCTGCACCCGGCCGACAAGCCGAAGGTGCCGTATGTGTCGCAGGTCACCAAGGACGCCCCGGGCGTCTTCGTGGCGGCGTCCGACTATCTCAAGGTGCTGCCGCAGTCGATCGACCAGTGGATGCCGAAGAAGCTGCACTCGCTCGGGACCGACGGGTTCGGCCGCAGCGATTCGCGCGCCGCACTGCGCGATTTCTTCGAGGTCGATGCCCGGTTCATCGTCCTGTCGACGCTGTATGCGCTGATGCAGGAAAAGCAGATTGAACCGGCCGTGGTGGCCAAGGCCATTACGGATCTCGGCATCAATCCCGACAAGCCGAATCCGGCGATCAGCTAAGGGGACGTCGACACGTGGCCGATTTCATTCTTCCGAATCTGGGTGATGGCGTTGCGCAGGGCGACGTCCTCAAGGTGCTGGTCAAGGTGGGCGACACGCTCAAGGTGGACCAGCCGGTGCTGGAACTGGAAACCGACAAGGCAACCATCGAGGTGCCCTCCTCGGTCGCCGGTGTGGTGAAGGACATCCGCACGAAGGCTGGCGACAAGGTCAAGCCGGGGCAGGTGGTGCTGGTCGTGGACCAGGGCGTCGCCGGCGCTCCGCCGCAGGTCGATCCTCCGGCCGCGGCACCGGCCCCTGTGCCGACACCCGCACCGGCCCCCGCGGCGGCACCTGTGGCCGCACCGGCCCCGGTGGCTGCGGCCGCCCCCCCGCCGCCCCCGGTAGCGGCGGCGGTCGCCGCTCCTGCGGCGCCGATGCAGTCTGCGGCCTATCCCTCCGGACCGGCCGCGCCCTCGGTGCGTCGTCTGGCGCGGGAAATCGGTGTCGACATCACGCGCGTGCCTGGGACGGGTCCCGGCGGGCGCATCTCGCTCGACGATGTGAAGGCGTTTGCGAAGGCGGCGCTGTCGGGCACCGGTGGTGCCGTGGCGGCGGCGTCTGGCGTGGCGGTGCAGCAGCGAGCCCTGCCCGATTTCTCAAAGTTCGGAGAGATCGAGCGCAAGCCGATGAGCGGTGTGCGCCGGAAGACGGCCGAGCACCTCACGTATGCGTGGAACACCATCCCGCATGTGACCCAGTTCGACAAGGCCGACATCACCGACCTCGAGAAGGTGCGGCAGAAGTACCGCTCGGAAGTGGAGAAGCTCGGCGGCAACCTCACGGTGACGGCCGTCACGGTCAAGGTGCTGGCCATGGCGCTGCGGAAGTTCCCGCAGTTCAATGCCTCGGTCGATCCGGTCACCGAATCGATCGTCTACAAGAAGTTCGTGAACATCGGCATCGCCGTCGACACCGACTTCGGGCTGCTGGTGCCGGTCATCCGCAACGCCGACCAGAAGAACCTCGGCCAGTTGTCCGTCGAAATCAGCCAGATGGCCGACAAGGCCAAGGCC
>JBIIDF010000202.1:0-5753 GCA_044238535.1 Vicinamibacterales bacterium | reverse complement strand
TCAAGTGCACGGATGAGGGCCTCCGGATCGATGCGGAAACTGGTGTCGTAGGTCGGAAAATAGCGCACCCGCCTCCCGCACAGACGCTGCAGCACATGCGCATATTCGCCGTAGCTCGGTGCAGGAATCACCACTGGGCCGTCGTGCCTGAAGATTTCGGGGAGCAGGCGGAAGATCAAATCCGACGAGCCGTTGCCCAGCACCACTTGCTCGGCGGGGATGCCGAAGGTGTCGGCAACCACGCGCTTCAGACCCTGCCCTCGCAACGGTGGTGAGGTGCGACCTGCCCATGACAGGTGCTCGCGCAGACAGCGCAGCACCCGTGGACTGGGCGGATACCAGGCGTCCAGCACATCGGCGGCCAGCGTATCCGTCGCCCGATGCAGATGCCGGAAATCGTCGCCGATGACCTGATAGATGTCGCCGCCGTGGAGGCAGTACTCGCTCATGGGATGCTCCTGACAGACAGCACGTGCGCGACCGATGTTCGTGGGAGCGTCAGGCAGGGGAGTCATACCGCGCAGCCCCGCCGGAGCGTTGTGCACCCGTCCGTGGCTCCCGGGCTCTTGCTGACCCACAGCGGAGCCCAGACACCGTGCCGGGGCCGACGCGCCTCCGGCCACCGCATCAGCCGGGAACAGATTCGCACCGTTTGGCTCGACGAATCACTCCAGACGCCCGAAGGAGACGACGCCTTCCCGGCACAGACGCCGCTATCGTATACCGGCGGGTCGCCGTTCATTCGACCCCGTGGCCTCTCGTATTGGAGCCATGCGGGAGACGGCTGCCGCGCCCACGGTGGGCCGGGGCCGTCGGTCCCTCGCCGGCCTCGGAGTATCCCGCTCGCGGCAGACCGCACACCAGCGTTGGATGTCGCACGTCCGCGGCTGCCACCGACCGAGGACGAGACGGTGCCTGATGCCTCGGTCATTGCCCGCCTGCTCGAGCAACGAGCGCGGGGCCCTGCCATTGTCATGGACCTGGTCGCCGAGATCCCTCCCGACCCGGCGAAGCGCCGGCCGGCCCCGCCGGCATCGCGGGCGAACGCCACGCGCCGTGGATATGTCGGGAACGTGTAGAATGCGCCGCTCATGATGAGGAAGCAGCAGCTGCGGAACTCGAACACCTCACCTCGACCCACCCGAACGGTCAGTGACGGCCCACGCACGCCAGCGCTGCGCATCAGCCACATCGCCGAAGGTCGGGCACACCGCGACGGTCGCGTGCGCTACCTGCGCGACCCGAAGGTTGGCGACGTCACACCAGTCACGCCTGAAGACCTCGTGGCCTGGCGCCGGAAGCGGCGACAGGCACCTGACCTGCAGTTTCGGGCCACGCGCCTCAATCCGCATGTGTGGCGGTCGCTCGTGCAGGTGCTGGGCCCAGACACCGCTCACTGGCACACCCTGGACGAAGCCACCATCGCCGCGCGCCGCGAGGCGGCGCGCGCACGATACGCGCGCACACGCGACGCGGCGCACCGTGTGGTCGTGCCGCAGCCCGACCATATCTGGGCACTCATCCGCCTGTGCGGGCCTCGGGTGCTGGCCCGCCTCGTCGCACGTCACACCGCCCCCGATGGGCCGGTCTTCGGCGTGCCCGACCTGTTGCTCTATACGCTCGACGGACGCACCGGTCGTCCGGGAACGGCCCGGTTTGTGGAAGTCAAGAAGCCCGACGAACCTGTCACACCCGAGCAGCGCGCCGAGCACGATTTCATGCGGAGTCTCGGGTTGCACGCCCGCGTGCTGCGCCTGATGGAGCCGAGGGCACCCCGGTCGTCCCCCCGTCCCCGGAAGACCGCGACGCGCGCAGACTGAGGGGGCCGCCCCCCTCCGTCGACACCCCACGGCCGGGCCCGCTCAAGCCCCAGAGAGGCGAGCCCGCCGTGACCTCATCTGTCAGGGCCTGACGCGATGATGTCCGCATGGCGATGATTCTTCCCATGCGGCTCGACCCGGTGGCCGTGCGCCTGCCCAAGAATATCGGCGCCCCGGAGGTGACAGGCGTCACGCCCTTCGAGCGGTATCCGGCGTTACGTCGGCGCCTCGCCCAGGGACTGGACGACGCGAGGCGATACGTCGAACATTGGCGACGAGTGTCCCCTGGAGACGCATACCGGAGGCCCTACTTCCGGCCGACCAAGGGCACCAGCATCTGGGACGGGCGCCTCGCGGAGGTCACGCTGCCCGCTGGCGACCCTGTGGTCGAAGCGCTTTCGGCCATCGCCGCCTTCGATGCCTGGCAGACCCGCGAGCACCAGCGACCCACCTTCGACCCGCAGCATCGCTCCGAGGCCGATCGTCTCGACCCCTTCCGGCGTCCGCATGCGAAGCGGCAGCTGGTCGACACGGCCATCGCGGCCATGCTCGCCCGCGGCGGCGTTCGTTACGCCGGCATCTGGCAAACGTATCACCTGCGGTGCGTGGGTGAGGTCGGGGTGTTCAGGCTGCCCCGGCGGGTTGGCCGGAATCTGCAGCCGTTCGCCGGGCAGGTGGTCTGGGTAATCTGCATCGGCTATCTGTCCCCGTATGCCAACCGTGAATATGTCGCGGCACCGGTGTTCCCGGGTGAGTCCGTGGTGTGACTGAGCGGGTGCGGCCGCCACGCCGTCCGGCGCAGGACGGCCCGTTCCGGGCACCCTCGGCGTCGGTCTGAGTGGACACCGTAGCCAGGCACGCGGATGTCGCTCGGGCCGAGGCTGTGGACAGCAGCGCCGACAAGGGCCGACGGGGACATGGCACCTTCAGGATTCACCTTTCCAGAGAGGACACGAGAGAGATGCTGGACATGCTGGTATGGACGATGGGAGTGTTGCTGGTGGTGACGAAGGTACCCGACCTGTTGACGACGCGGCGGGTGATTCGGCGGTTGGGCACGGTCGACGTCGAGCACAACCGGATGGCGCGCGCGTTGTTCCGCACATGCGGCCTGGATGGTGGCCTGGTCGTGGTGATGCTCGTGGTGATCGCGACGGTGGCCGCGACGCTCGCGGGATACGCCTGGTCGAGTGGGGTGACGCGCACCATCTATGGCCTGAGCGTGCTGGTGCTCGGGGCATTCCTGTGCTGGGTGCAACTGGCGGCGGCGCATTTGAACATCACGGGTCGCCTGTCGTGGCCGCTGCCGCTGGTCTTGCGGTGGCTCCCGATGGTGTACGGGGGGCCGGATCGCGCGTGGAAGTCTCTGATCTCCATCGAGCGACTTCCTGGCACCACGCGCTTGTCTCTGGCCCTGTACGACTACTCGTCGCCCTCCGACACCCTCCGGGCCGATGGAGTGGACGGCCTCCCGTCGGGCTACTACTTCGAGGTGCTTGACCACCGCCAGCAGCCGCTGGGCACCCTCTGCGGCCCGTATGACGACCCAGCGCAGGCCCGAAAATGGGCACTGGCCCGGTGGAAGCGGACCACGCCCGATCACTACCTTGCCGCGATTGACCGAGCGAAAGACGCCATGTGGACCCAGCTCGACCGGTATGTGGAGGACCACGACCCTATCGTGGACCTGTATCTGCGGGCCGTGCGCTATCTCCAGTTGCGGGACCTGCTGGCCCTGATGGAACTGGAGGGAGACTCCATCCCGCAACTGGTCGCCGACGCCCTCGAGGACGTCGCCTACCTGAAGCGTGTCTCAACGACCGATGAGACGCCCCGCATGTCCAGGCGGTCATCGTCACCAGACGACGCAGAGCGCGACCCACTCGAAGACGACGAAGAGGACGAGGACTGATGACGGGTAACGTGCAGCCATATCGATGGGAATTCGCGACGGTGTGGACATGAGGGTGCCACATGACTCGTGGGCAGAGGTCTACGACGACGTGTCGGCGGCCGACTTCGGCCGGCTCTATACGGCCATGACCAATGACACGTTGCGGGTGATCCGGCGGTTGCTCCCAACGCCAGGAGACATTCTCGACGTCGGGGCTGGGACGGGCCGCCTGGCCACACCGCTCGCTGCGGCCGGCCACCGTGTCGTGGCGGTCGAGCCCAGTGCCGGGATGCTGGCCCAGGTGCGCGACCCGGCGCAGGGGCCCCCCATCGAACGGCACTGCTGCCACATTGGCGACTTTGCATCGGCACCACGATTCGACCTGGCCCTGTGCGTCTTCACGGTGGTCAGCTATTTCATCGATGAGGCATCGCTGCATGCGGCGTTTCGGCGCATCAGCAGGAGCGTGCGCCCCGGAGGCCTGGTACTCATGGATGTCCCCTCCCGTGCGCTGTTTACGAGTCGCCGCCGGAAGACGCTGCGGATGCGCAGGATGGTCACTATCACGGCCATATCCACCACCGACGTCTTCACGTATCGGGAAGACACCAGGATTCAGCGAGACGGTGAGTGGCGACAGTATGGGGACGAGTTTCCCCTGCGATGGTGGAGTGACCAGGCCGTGCTGAAGGCGGCGCGCGCCGAGGGACTGATGCAGGCACGGCGCGTGACAGACGACTTCCCGCCCACGGGAGGCGAGTGGTGGGTCCTGGGGACATCAACGTCGGAGGAACGCTCATGAACACACGACAGGCGGTTCTGGGAATGATCGGCGTCGGCGTGCTGGCGATGGCGTCTGAATGGTCGGCGAGGCCGATGGGACCGGTACGCCTCGCCTTGCTGCAGGCGCAGGCCTCGCGGGGCAATGCCCATGCACAGGTCGACCTCGGCATCGCCTACGCGAGGCGTGGGCGCGATGCGCGGACAGACACGCAGGCGGTGCACTGGTTCCGCCAGGCCGCCGAGCAGGGCGATGCAGAAGGGCGGCACCGCCTTGCGGCCTCTTACTATGTCGGGTTCGGGGTTCCCAAGGACTTCTCCCTCGCGTATGTGTGGAGTGCACTGGCGGAGGAACCTGCCACCGGAGCCTTGAAACAGGACGCCGCCACACTGCGTGGATATGCCGCGGAACAGCTCACGCCTGCCCAACGTGCCGACGCGGACCTGAGGGTGAGGGAGTGGAAGGGACTGCGTCAAACACACGCCATGACGGAATAACAGGCTGGCCTCGCATGACTGTGCGCCCTTTCCAGGCGGCCGGCAGTACACGATGCTCGAGTGGATGATGACAGCCGCGCTGGTAGTAGATGTCCCTGAGCCCTTCTACGGGGAATCCTGGTACGCCGTGGTTGACGAGATGCCAGTTCCTGCCAGCCTGGCGAATGAGCACTGGGCCGTGCCCAGGCGTTGGGCCGATTGGATGGGGCAGGAAGGCGTGCCACTTCCAGTGCCACGTGTGAGGTCGCGCTAGGGGCAGCCCCACACGCCGTGCTGCATCGCGACCTCGGGCACCGGCGTGGCATCCATCTCCCGCAGGAACGTGACCATCTGCCCTTCGGCCACTCGGGTCGTCTTCATGGCTCCCTCATGATCCGGGGGGCCATTCTGGCAGACTTCAGGTGGGCCGAAAAATTCCGGGTGGGTCAGGCCCGCGTACTTGCTCCGCCCCTTGGAAAATGTGGCCCTGCTCAAGCCGTGCCGCCGAACACATCCGCAACGGGCACACCCGACGCTGCGTCCCTGATCATGCCGACAATCTGGCTCTCACTGAATTTCCACGTCCGCATGACCACTCCTGAACCAGGGGCCGTCTACTCTCGACTGTCTACCCACCGGGGGAGCTGACGGATATTGACAGCGTCAAGCTCGGTCGTGTGCCATCGACGGACCCCTCCGAAGGATGCCGCCCTCCGGGACGGCCGGACGATTCAGTGACGGTCCATGCCGTGGTGTCCTGGTCAGCGCCGTGCGGTGGAGGG
>JBIIDF010000010.1:0-19631 GCA_044238535.1 Vicinamibacterales bacterium | reverse complement strand
GACCGCCGTGGTGTGCCGGGTATCCGGTGAGCGCCCCGTGGTCCGCCGGTTGCTCGAGATGGGGTTGGTCCCCGGCACGCGGGTCACCGTGCAGCGGGAGGCCCCGCTCGGGGATCCCATGGAACTGCGGGTCCGGAACTACGCGCTGAGCATCCGGCGGGCTGACGCCCTCCGCATCGAAGTCGAGTGACATGAGCACGCCGCCGCCCGTCGGTGCCGTCACCCGCCGACCGCTGGTACTGGTTGCCGGTAACCCCAACTCCGGCAAGTCGAGCCTCTTCAATGCGTTGTGCGGCACGCGGACCAAGGTGGCCAACTATCCGGGCGTCACCATCGAGCGCCGTTCGGCGATGATGCCCGCCGGCGACCTCGGGGACGTGGAGGTGGTCGACCTTCCGGGCACCTACTCCCTGGCCGCCCGGTCTCCCGAAGAACAGATTGCGGTGGAATCGCTCATGGGGCGCGGTGTGCAGCGCCCCGATGCCATCCTCGTGGTGGCCGATGCAACCGCGCTGGCCCGCGGTCTGTATCTGACGCTGGAAGTGCTCGAGATTGGTCGCCCGGTCATTCTCGTGCTCAACATGGCCGACGAAGCCGCGCGCGACGGCATCATCGTCGATGTGCCGGCGCTTGAGCGGCTCACGGGCGCTCGTGTCGTGCAGACGGTGGCGAGCCAGGGCGTGGGCGTGGACGACCTGCGGCGCGTGATTGGTGAGGTGTTGCGCGCAGGGCGCGAGGTGCCGGCGCCGGCGCTGGCGCTGTCGCCCGAGGTCGGTGGAGACGTGGCCGCCCTGGCGGCGATCATCACCACCGAGCGCTGGATGCAGCACCCGGTCGAGGCCGCCGCATGGGCGCGGTGGTTGCTGCTGTCGGTGGAAGCCGATGGCAGTGACGGCCTCACGGGCATTCCCGCGGAGCTGCGCGAGGCGGTGGCGGGTGTGCAGCGGCGGGCGTCGGCGTCCGGTCGGGACATCGATCTCGACATCATCAGCAGTCGCTACCGCCTGGTCGACGAGTGGATGGCCGCGGCGTCGGCGGTGGCGAAAGACCCGCGGCGCAGCCTGACCGACCGCGTCGATGCCGTGCTGACGCATCGCGTGGGTGGCGTGCTGGCCTTCGGCCTGGTGATGCTGGTGGTGTTCCAGGCCCTGTTCACGTGGGCGGAACCGGCCATCGAGGCCATTGAATCGCTGGTGGCCTTCGTGCAGGACGGCGTGCGACTGGTCATGCCCCCTGGGCCCCTGGCCGACCTGCTGGTCGAGGGTGTGGTGGCCGGCGTCGGCAACGTCGTGGTGTTTGTGCCACAGATTGCCCTGCTGTTCTTCTTCATTGGCCTTCTGGAAGACCTGGGATACCTCGCGCGCGCCGCCTTTGTGATCGACCGGGTGATGCGCGCGGTGGGCCTGCACGGACGCGCCTTTGTGCCGATGCTGTCGGGGTTCTCGTGTGCGGTGCCGGCGGTCATGTCGACGCGCACGCTCGAGCAGCGCAAGGACCGCCTGCTGACGATGCTGGTGCTGCCACTGACGTCGTGCAGTGCGCGGTTGCCCGTGTATGTGCTGATTACGGCCACGGTGTTCGATGCCGGGTCGACGGTGATGGGCCTGAGGGCCGGCGCGTTGGCCCTGTTCGGCATGTATGCGCTGTCGGTTGTGGCCGCACTCGTGGCAGCCGGGGTGCTGCGGCGCACCGTGCTGCCGGGGCCGGCGCCGACGTTTGTCCTCGAACTGCCCCCCTATCGACGCCCGGTGATGTCACTGCTGCTGCAGGGGGTGTGGCAGCGGGTGCAGACCTTCCTTGTGGATGCGGGCACGGTCATCCTGGCGCTGACCATTGTCCTGTGGGCGCTGCTGTCGTATCCAAAAGATCCGCAGGTGACGGCACAGGCCGAGGCCGATCGCGCCGCGGTGATGTCGCTCGCCCTCGATGACGAGGCGAGACAGACCCGGCTTGATGCGATCGACAGCCGCGAGAGCGGCGCCCACCTGCGCAACAGTGTGGCCGGCCGACTGGGACGGGCGTTCGAGCCGGTGATTGCGCCGCTGGGGTTCGACTGGCGCATTGGCGTGGGCATCCTGGGAGCGTTTGCCGCGCGTGAGGTCTTTGTCGGCACCCTCGGTGTGGTCTTCGATATCTCCGGGGCCGATGAAGCCAACGAACCGCTGCGCGAGGTGCTGCGACAGGCCACGTGGCCCGATGGCTCGCCGCTCATGACGCCGCTGGCCGGTGTGTCGCTGATGGTGTTCTTCGCGCTGGCCTGTCAGTGCATGAGCACGGTGGCCATCGTGCGCCGTGAATCGGGCGGATGGCGGTGGGCGCTGTTCATGGTGGCCTACATGACCGTGCTGGCCTATGCAGCCTCGCTGCTGGTGTATCAGGGCGGCCGCTGGATGGGGTGGGGCCTGTGATCGACTGGCAGACGATCGGCGTGGTAGTCGTCGTGGGTGCCGCGGTGGTCTATCTGGGCCGCAAGGTGTTCGGCCAGGACGAGCCGGCGCCGCCGCCACCGTCGTTCGTGCCGATGAGCCAGTTGCGCCGGTCGTCCGGCGGGACGGGGCCTCGGCCCGCGGCACCGCCATCAGCACCCGCCGAGCCTCCCCGCGCCTGACGGAGGCGTGGCACGACCACGGCCACAGGCCGCGACCTTCCATGTGTCAGTCGACGTGCCTGTGGGTGGGGAAGGCTGACCAGTCCACCGATGATGCCGGTCGGTCATCGAAGATCATCGGGAATGCCGCACGCTTCAGCGTTTCGTGATACGACGCGACCGAATCGAGATATGCCAGGTGCGCCTGAAGGTCGGTACGGGCCTGTCGCATGAGCCACTGCTGCAGGGCGGCGGGCGGCAGCAGCCGCGACACGCGCTGCACCCACTGGTCGCGTGTCTCGAGCGAGTGCCGATAGCGCGCGGCAGCATCCCGTGCGGCGGCGTCCCCGCGTTCCTGCATGGCGTAGTACCACGCATTGGAATAGCGGCCCGTCGGGATCTCATGCCCCCGCCACTCGGGATACCGCTCGTAAAACGCGTCCATCACGACGGGCAGCGGTTCATCCCAGGCCCCGTGGTATCCCTGGCGCTGCAGCACGGTCAGTTCCAGCGCTTCAGGCAGGGGAAACCGGCTCGCCGCCGCCACACTGACCAGTGCCGGTCCCAGCGCCGTCCAGAACACCCACAGACCGAGCAGGACGAGCATGTTGACGTCAGACGGGCGCCGCCACGCCGCGACCAGCCACACGGCGGCGAGCCAGGCCAGCAGATAACCCGCAGAGGCCAACGCGATGCCGACCCACGTGACATCGAGGGGAACGCCGAAGGCCACCACGGCCACCAGCAGCAGCGCGACGATGGGCAGCCACACCAGCGCGGTGCGCAGTGCGGCCCGCAGTCCCAGGACGCGCCAGGGTGCCACGGGCTGCGCCTGCAGCAGCGGCCAGGTGCCCAGCTCGGCTTCACCCGACCACAGGTTGTAGGTGAGGGCAATCAGCAGGAGCGGTGCGAGCACCACGATCACAAACGCCAGATCGAACTGGCCGAGCGAGGCGAGCAGCGGGTGCCCCAAATCGCTGGCGTAGAGCTGCCCCTGCAGGGCCAGCAGGCGAATTTTCAGATTGAAGGCCTGCACATCGCGCTGCCCGATGACGAGGCGCGCCCACGGCGAGGGATGCCGCTCGGTGTGGTATTCGAGATAGTAGAACTGGTCGCCGGCAATCGCCGAGGCGGGCAGCGGTGTCAGGATGTGCGACTGCTGGGTGGCCTGCCGTCCCCGGCTCCCGGCCAGCTCGGCTTCCTGCCGACCGACGACCGTGTTGCCGTGCCGCAGCGCGAACAGGCCCGCGATGAGGAAGAGCGCCAGGCCCAGGGGCGCGGCGGTGCCGCGCCACAGCAGCGCCCACTCGAGGCGCAGGCGTCGTCGCATCACGACCGCACCTGCCAGCGGCGACGGCCGGTCATCCCCAGGGCGCCGAGACTGGCGCCGAGCATCCAGACGAAACACCACAGCCCACTGTGCTGCTGCGCCATGGCCCATCGGAGATCGGGCCCGACGTAGGTGAATTCAGGTAGATCCTCGAAGAAGGCGCGATCGATGCGCTGGCGCGTCGGCGCACCATTGAAGCCGCCCTCATAGCGATCGGCCGCGGCCGTCACTTCGTGCATGTGCAACTCGTTCAGCGCCTGGATGAGCGTGTAGCGATACGCTTCGGCCTGCCGCTCGAACTCGAGCTGATGTGCGAGATCAGAACCCGCGATGGCCATCGACAGCGGTCGGGTGGCGAGGTACGGGCTGACCAGCCCGGCCCACTGCACCCAGCGTTCCTGTCGCCGATAGGTGTCGACGAGGGTGGACAGGTGCTGCTGATACGCGACACTGGTGTGGGCCTCGGCTTCGCGCATGACCAGCCCGCCATAGTTGAACGGCAGTTCATCGACGCGCGAGACCCCGTAGCGCGCGAGGGTTTCCTCCCGCAGCCGTCGGAACGACGGGTCGTCGGGATTGTGGCTGTCCCCCAGCTCGCGCACGCGCGCTTCCACGTCTGATTCGAACGAGGCACGCGCCGGCGTCGGATGTGCGGCCGTGGCCGCGGCCGGCAGCGCGCGCGGCAACACCACCCACACCAGGAACCACAGGCTTAGCACGGCCATGAGTGCCTGCCGTGACGTGGCGACGCGGGCCGAGACGGTGACACCGAGGGCCGCACAGGCCACCACCAGCCCGAGCTGCGTTGCAAGCAGCGCCGCCATCCGCTGACGCAGGTCGGGCGTCCACGCGGTGGCACTGTCGGTGGCCAGCCACGCGGCGCACATCACCAGTGCCGGCAGCAGCACGACCCCCACGACCAGCAGCTGCCCGAGCAGCTTTCCCCACACCAGCACCGGCCACGAGGCCCCCTGGGTCGACAACAGCGGCAGGGTGCCGTCCTCGCGCTCGCGGGTGATGCTGACCGCGGCCAGCGCGAGCACGAACAGCGGCAGCAGGAACTGCAGGACGAGGCTCACGCTCAGCTCCCCGAAGCGCTCGGTGCTGCTGCCCTGCGAGGCACTGCTGAAGGTCGGCAGGTTCTGTCGGTGGGCTTCGAGGAAGAGCGACGAGCCGGTGAAGCTTTCAATGCCCGGGTCGAGAAAGCCCAGGGGCGCACGGGGACGGAAGACCAGGTAGCCGTAATGCGAGACCCGGTGCGGGTGCCGATCGGGTTGCGAGGCAAACTGCTGCCCGACGACTTCCTGGTAGCGCATCCGCTGCGACGCGTCTGCGCGATGCCGGGCCGTGCTGACGACCGCTGCCGTCAGGCACAGCGCGGCCATCACGGCCCCGAGTGCGGGTATGACACGCGAGCGCCAGGCCAGACGCAACTCCTGGCGCGCCATCGCACGGATGGCGGGCCAGGTGCCGAGGGCGCGTGGCGGGGCCGTGCTCATCGCGACGTGAATGTCAGCGCGACCGAGATGGTCCGCGGCTGACCGGGGAAGTTCCCGGCACGCGCGGCGAAGAGCGAGCTGGCGGCATAGCGGGCATCCATCAGGTTGTCACACCGTATCAGCAGCCGGACGCGTGACGCAAAGGTCTGTGTGTACTGCATGTCGACGGTGTGATAGCCGGGCGCGGCAATGCCGGCAAACGGTTCCTGTCGGTCGCCGATCACCTCGGCCGCGACTCCGAGGGCTGCCTGCCAGGGCAGGTCGAGCCTCGCGAAGAGTCCCACCGCGTGCGGAGCGGCATTGGGCATCGGCTTGCCGACGAGCGCCGCGTTCAGATCGTCGAGAATCTCGGAACGCAGGTAGGCATAGTTGGCGGCGATGTTGAGGCGCGGCAGAATGGCGCCGGCGGCGTCGATCTCGAATCCGCGATTCCGAATCTTCCCGACGGCCAGCACGGCATTGCCATTCGCCCCGGTGGGTCCGAACTGCGGGTCGGGCCGCAGCACATTGCGCTTGGTGATCGAAAACGCCGACGCCGTCAGCTGCAGCCGTCCTTCGAGCCATTCCGACTTGGCACCGACTTCGAACTGGTCAGCCGTTTCCGGGTCGTGCGGGCCGTTCGCACCCGGGGTCTGCGACAGGATGGGTGCGCGCACAAAGCCATTGGCCACCGAGCCGTAGAGCGAGAGCCCGGTCACCGGCTTGAACACGAGCCCCGCGCGGCCGGTGGCCGCTTCGCCCTCGAATCCCAGCGGCGTCGTGCCACTCTGCCCTTCGTCGTCGTACCGATCGACACGTCCGCCGAGCATCACATTGAACTTCGGCGTGAGATAGATCAGGTCCTGCGCGTAGAGGCCCGCACGCAGCGTCGTGGCGGTATCGGTGAAGTAGCGATCGGGCGTCAGCCCGTATCTGGTTGGCGAGGTCTGCCCGTAGACGGGTGAGACCAGGGCCAGCGGGGGCACGGGCCCTCCTGCGCTCTGCTGCCGCGCCGTGGCAAAGCGGAAGAAGAAGTCCTGCGCCACGACCTCGGTGCCGACGGACAGGTCGTGCCGCACCGAACCGGTGCGGAACGGCGCGTTCAGGTTGGCATTCCAGCTCCAGTCGTCGTTGGTGCGGACCTGGTCGCGGAACTCACGCTGCATGAGGGTGCCGCCGCCCGTGATGCCGCGCGGTTCGTGATAGTTCTCGTCGCGGGTCGACGACAGCCAGCGGAAGGTCGAGTCGAGCCGCAGGCGGCCGGCAATCTGCTGGTCGAGCCGTACCTGCGCCACATGGGCCTGCAGATCGGTGTAGTCGTCCGGCTCGGTGGCGGTCCATCGGTAGTCGGCGAGGAACGTCCCTGCCGCATTGACCGGCACGCCCCGCAGCCGATGCGCCGCATTGCGCTGGTCGATGTACTCGTACTCGAGGGCCACCGAGGTCTTCGTACTCGGCCGCCACAGCAGATTGCCGACGGCGTGCGCGTTGCGGGTGTTGCCGTTGGTGCGGAACGAGTCGCGGTCTTCGAAGAACACGGCGGCGCGCCCCAGCAGGGTGCGCGAGCGATTGAGCGGACCCGTGATTTCGGCTTCGGTCAGAGCCTGCGAAAACTGGCCGGTGCCGACCATGACCCGCGTCGCCAGGCGGTCCTTCGGCTTTTTCGTGACGTAGTTGATCACGCCACCAGGTTCGGCCGCACCGTAGAGCACCGACGAGGGCCCCTTCAGCACTTCGATGCGTTCGAGATTCGACAGGCGGAACTGGCTCGTGCTGAATCCCGAATTGTTGACGTCCCCCTCGAGGCTGCCATACGGATTGCCGCGGCTGCCGTTGACCAGCACCTCGCGCTGCGTGAATCCGCGGACGACTGTCGAACTGTAGGGGCTGTCCGAGACGCCGCTCATGAACTTATAGAGGTCTTTCGTGTCGAGGGCGCCGATGTCCTCGATGAGCCGCGCCGGCAGCACGACGATCGCCTGTGGCACATCGATCAGCGCGGCCGAGGTGCGGGCCGCACTGGCGCTGGTGTCGACATAGTCATTCACGCGGCCGACCACCGTCAGGCCCTCGGTGACCGACACCTGGCGGGGCATCTGCACGTCGAGCGTTGCGCCGCGTGCAGCATCGACGGCCACATCGAGCGTGAGCGGGGCATAGCCGTCGCGCGTGATGAGCACAACCTGCGTTCCGGCAGGGGCGGTGATCTCGAAGCGTCCTTCGGTGCCGGTCACCACCAGCGGCCGTTCTCCAACGACCGACACGGTCGCGCCTGCGACCGGCGTCGAGGTCGCCGCATCGACGATGGTGCCGCGGACGAGAGGAAGGGACGGTTGTGCAACAGCGGTGGACGCGGTGAGGACTGCCGAGAGCAGCAGCCACTGGCATGTGCGAATCATGCGCACGATTCTGCGGGAGCAGCCGGTGCGCGTATCACGCGCCTTTTGCCAATGGTCTGTATGGAGCGATGAGTGGGTGATTCTGATGCATGAGTGGCAATCTGTGCGGTTTCGGCCTGCGGCGGGCCTGCGGACGGCCACTGGTAGTGTGAAATCGACCATCCATTGAATTCGTTGGGAGGGCGCCGGGGTGCTGTGACACGGTAGGCCGTGGGAGACCACCTGCGATGCTCGAGGCTCGACAGCTGACCAAGCGCTACGGCATGACGACGGCCCTGGAGGCCCTGACCCTGACGGTGAGTCCGGGGGAGGTATTCTGCCTGCTGGGCGCCAACGGCGCTGGCAAGACCACCACCATCAATCTGTTCCTCAACTTCGTTGATCCGTCCGAGGGCCAGGCGCTCGTGAACGGTGTCGATGTCACCCGTGCGCCGCTCGAATCGAAGCGCCACCTGGCGTACATCCCCGAAACGGTGATGCTCTATCGCAACCTGACGGGGCTCGAGAACCTCGAGTATTTTGCGGCCCTGGCTGGCAGCGCTGATCTGTCGCGCGGGTCACTGCTGAAGGTGCTCGATCGGGTGGGCCTGCCCGCCGACGCGGCAGACCGCCGTGTCGGGGGCTACTCGAAGGGCATGCGGCAGAAAGTCGGCATCGCCATCGCCGTGGCGAAAGGCGCGCGGGCCCTGCTGCTCGACGAACCGACCTCGGGGCTCGATCCGAAGGCCTCGAACGAATTTTCCGAGCTGCTGCGGCAGGTCAGCGGTGACGGCGTGGCGGTGCTGATGGCCACGCACGACCTGTTCCGTGCGAAGGAGAGCGGCACCCGCGTCGGCATCATGAAGCGCGGGCGATTGGTGGCGCTGCACGGCACGGATGAGTTCTCGCATGCGGACCTCGAGCGGCTCTATCTCGAGCACATGCACGACTGACCGGGGGGCGCCGCCGGCGCAAGGAGTCACACCGATGATCTGGACGATTGCACGGAAGGAACTGACGGAACTGTCGCGTGATGGCCGCTTCCGTCTGCTGGCTGCCGTGATTCTGGTGCTCGCCGTGGCCTCGACGGCTGCGGGGTGGATGCAGTTCACGGCGGTCAGCCGACAGCATGCTGAGGCACAGCGCGAGACGCGCGAGCAGTGGCTCGGCCAGCAGGGGAAGAACCCCCACTCGGCGGCGCACTACGGGGTTTATGCTTTCAAACCCGCCTCGCACCTGTCGATCGTCGACACGGGCCTCGACCCGTATCTCGGCGTCGCCGTCTGGCTCGAGGCGCATCGGCAAAGTGAGATGAAGTTCCGTCCGGCCCAGGATCGCACGGCCATCCAGCGCTTCGGCGAGCTCAACGGAGCCGAGGTGCTGCTGGTGCTGGTGCCCCTGTTCATCCTCCTGGTGACCTTTCCCGTCTTCGCGGGCGAGCGTGAGCAGGGGACACTGCGTCAGCTGATGAGCCTGGGCGTCGCGCCCCGGCGGCTCGTGGCGGGCAAGGCCCTCGGCACCCTGGCTGCCGTTGCTCTGGTGATTGTGCCGGTGTCGGCCCTGGCGGCTGTGGCGATGGTGTGGGCCTCGGCCGACAGCTATCTGGCGGCTGATATCTCGCGCACCATCGCCCTCGGGGCCACGTGCCTCGTCTACTTCCTGGTGGTCACCGGCGTCGGCCTGGCGGTGTCGGCCTGGGCGCCCTCGTCCCGGGTGGCTCTGGTGACCCTGCTCGGGTTCTGGTTTGCCACCTCGCTGGTGGCGCCCCGCATCGCGACTGATGTGGCGGCGTCCCTGCATCCGACCCCCAATGCGGCCGAGTTCCAGCGTGCTCTCGATGCCGACCTCAGTGATCCGGAAGAGGCCCGCCAGCGCCTCGCCCGGCTGCAGGCAGAAACCCTGGCGAAATACAACGTGACCTCGCTCGATGCCTTGCCGGTGGCATTCTCGGGTCTGTCGCTGCAGAGCGGCGAAGACCACGGCAACGAGGTGTTCGATCGGCACTTCGGCCGGTTGCATGATCAGTTTTCGCATCAGGCCCGCGTGTATCAGTGGGCGGGGCTGGCGTCGCCCCTGCTGGCTGCCCGCTCGCTGTCGATGGCCCTCGCCGGCACCGACTTCGAGCAGCATCGGCACTTCGCGAAGGCGGCCGAAGCGTATCGCCGCGACATCCAGCGCACGCTCAATGACGACATTGCCCGCAATCAGCGGGCGGGGCAGCCGTATCTCGCCGGGACCGAGTTGTGGAGCCGCGTGCCCGACTTCACCTACGACGCCCCCTCGGTCGGCTGGGTGCTGGGGCGTCAGGCCACGGCACTGACCGTGCTGGCCGGCTGGCTCACGCTGGCGGGCGGCCTGGCCCTTCTGGCGGCTCGCCGACTGTCGGCCACGCTCGGGTGACGCCATGCTCGCGCGCATCATCCGTCACGAATGGCAGATGCTCAAGGCCGACGCCGTCCTCTGGGTCATCGTCGCCATTGTGGGCAGTGCGATTGCTTACGGCGTCTGGAACGGTACCCGCTGGGTGCGCTTTCAGGAAGGGGCCATCGAGGCGGCCCGCAGTGAGGAACGGGCGCGGTTCGACCGGCTTACTGCGCAGTTGGAGAAGGTCGCCGCCGGCGAACGCGTGAGCCCGTTTGCCGACCCGAGGAGTCCCTCGAACCTGGGCAGCCGCCTCGCAGTGAAGGTGGCGGTGCTTCCGCCTGCGCCCCTCGCCGCGCTGACGGTCGGGCAAAGCGATCTGCTGCCGTCCTACGTGCGGGTCTCGACCGAGTCACGCGAGGCGGTGCTGGCCTCGACCGAGGTCGAGAGTCCGCTGCGCCTACTCACGGGCCGCTTTGACCTGGCCTTTGTGGTGGTCTACCTCGTGCCGCTGCTGGTGCTGGCGCTCGCCTACAGCATGGTGTCGGGCGAGAAGGAACACGGCACGTTGTCCATGGTGCTGGCGCAGCCGGTGTCGCTGGGCACCCTCGTGGCGGCCAAGGTCGTGGTCCGAGCCGCGGCGCTGCTGGTCATCATTGTCGGGCTGGGGCTCGGAACCCTTCTGATGACCGGGGTGTCGCTGGCCGACGCGGCCACACGCGAGCGACTGCTGTGGTGGGTGGCGTCCGTGGTGTCGTACACGGGCCTGTGGTTCGCCATCGCGCTGGTGGGCGTCTCCCTGGGGCGCGGGTCTGCCGCGACAGCCACGCTGCTGGCCGGTCTCTGGCTGCTGCTGGTGGTGATCGTGCCGTCGGCCCTGACACTTGGCGTGCAGCAGCTCTATCCGGTGCCCTCGCGGGTGGCCCTCGTGCAGGCGACGCGGGTGGCCTCGGACGAGGCCAATGCCCAGGGGGCCCGCCTGCTGGCCGCCTACTACGAGGACCATCCCGAACTGGCCACCGGTGATGCCGAGCAGGCCATGACCGACTTCAATGTCGTTCGACTGGCCGTGAATGACGACATCGAAAAGCGGGTGCGGCCCGTCGTCGCCCGGTTCGATGAGCAGCTCACCAGCCAGCAGGCCCTGGTCGAGCGGTTCCGGGTGCTGTCGCCGGCCCTGGTCGTGCACGAGGCGCTGTCGGACCTGTCGGGTAGCGGGCAGCAGCGGCATCGGCACTTCGTGAGCCAGGTGTCCAGCTTCCACGACGAGTGGCGGAGGTTTTTCACGCAGAAGATCGTTGCGAAGACCCAGCTGGCCGACCTGGTGAGTCTCCCGACGTTTACGTACAGCGAAGAGCCGGCATCCGCGGTCCGCGCCCGCATGATGGCGACGCTGGCGACCCTGCTGGTCCCCGCTGTGCTCCTGGGCGGCCTGGCCTTCATCAGGCTTCGTCGCTACGCCATCGCCGGCTGATTTCGGGTCCGCTCCACTCCCCCGGAGGGACCTGTGCGGCCCCTCCCCGGCATTGCCTGTCGCCCCTCCTCCCCTGGCAGGCACGTCGGGGAGGGAGCCTGCCCCTTCAAAAAACCGATTGATCAGGACCAAAAAGGTCGCATATTCTGGTTTCAGAAATGCGAACCGTTCTCACTTTGGTCAGTCGCTGCGTCGTTCTCGGCTTGGCCAGCCTCCTGTCCGGTGACCTGCGCGCCCAGGGGCCCGACCGCCTGGTGCTCCAGGGGCTCGTCGTCGATGTGCTCGGCAGTCCGGTCGGAGACGCGGCGGTGGTCGTACGGACGGCTGAGGGAACGGAGTCGGCCCGCGTCACGACTGACGCCGCAGGGCACTACCGCATCGAGGTGCCCGGGCTGTCGGGCGCCGTGCTTGCGGTGGCCCGCGACGGATTCGAGCCCCGGGAGGTGTCCCTCGATCCAGGCCGCAGCGCCCAGCCCCTCCGAGTGGTGCTCGCCGTCGCCGGCGTGAGCGAGCGACTGAGCGTGCAGGCCGAACGCCTGCTGGGGTCTGAAGAGGAACGCCGTCGCATTCCGGGCGCGTTTTTCCGTCTCTCGGCCGACGACCTGCTCGCCAGCCGGGTCTTCACCACCAGCGAAGCCCTTCGGAAAGTTCCGGGCCTTGTGGTGCGAGACGAAGAGGGCCTCGGTCTCCGGCCCAACATCGGCATCCGGGGCCTGAATCCGACGCGGTCGAGCAAGACGCTGCTGCTGGAGGACGGTGTGCCCGTGGCCTTTGCCCCCTACGGCGACAACGCCAGCTACTATCACCCGCCCATCGAGCGCTTCGACCGCATCGAAGTGCTGAAGGGTGCCAGCCAGATCACGCAGGGGCCGGTGACCCTCGGTGGTGTGGTGAACTACATCACGCCCGACACCCCCTCGACGTTCAGCGGGGTGGTCGACCTCACCGGGGGTAACCGTGCCATGGGCCAGGCGGGTGGGGCTCTCGGGGGCACCGTTCGCGGCACGGGGCTCTACCTGCAGGGGGCCCGCAAGCAGAGCGACGGGGCACGCGCGCACACCCACAGCGACCTCGTCGACGTGATGGTGAAGGCCCATCGCCCTGTGGGAGCCACACAGGCGTTCGTCGGCAAGCTCAACCTCTACGACGAGCGATCACAGGTCACCTACAGCGGACTGCGGCAGGACGAGTGGACGGCCGATCCCCGCCAGAATCCCTTCCTGAACGACCGGTTCGATGCCGCGCGAGGCGGCGGCACGCTCGGCTGGCGCGGTCTCGCCGCTGGGCGTGTGGCCCTCACGGCGACGGCCTATGGGTCGACGTTCAACCGCGACTGGTGGCGACAGTCCAGCCACTCGGCGCAGCGTCCGAACACGGCGTCGACCCCGGGCTGTGGCGGCATGGCCCACCTCCTGACCACCTGCGGGAACGAGGGGCGCCTGCGGAGCTACTGGCACCTGGGCGTCGAGGTCCGGGGTCGCGCGGGATGGACGCGCGGCGCCACCCAGGAACTCGACTTTGGTGTCCGCGCCCACACGGAACATCAGGACCGTCGTCAGGTCAACGGCGCGTCACCCACCGCCCGAACCGGGGTGCTGGTCGAAGACAACCTACGGACGACCGACGCCTGGTCGGCATTTGCGCAGCACCGTCTGCTGGCAGGTCGTTTCACGCTGACCCCGGGCCTGCGCATCGAGCGCATCAGCTATGGCCGCAGGAACCAGCTGCTCGGCATCTCCGGGACGACCGCGCTGACCGAACTCATTCCCGGGGTGGGCGTATCGGTGGCCCTGACGAAGGACACGGTGGTGTTCGGCGGCGCCCATCGTGGCTTTGCCCCGCCCCGCGCGGAGGACGTCATTTCCAACACGACCGGCGGCACGGTCGACCTCGACCCCGAGCGCAGCTGGAACTACGAGGCCGGCGTCCGCACGCGCCTGTCATCACTGCTGACTGCCGAGGCGACAGCGTTCGAGATGCGCTTTTCCAACCAGATCATTCCGGCGAGCCTGGCCGGTGGCCTCGGGGCGGCGCTGACCAACGGAGGTGCCACGCTCCAGCGAGGTGGTGAGGCGGCCCTGCGGCTCGACCTTGCGCAGATGCGGGGCACTGCCCACGACCTCTACAGCCGCGTGGCCCTCACCTGGTTGCCCGTAGCCCGCTTCACCGGCGCGCGCACCAGCGCGGTGCCCGGCGAGGGCGCCGTCAGCGTGTCGGGCAACCGCCTGCCCTATGCGCCCGAGTGGGGCAGCACCGTGACCGCAGGCTATCGGCATCGGGCGGGGCTTGATGCGCAGCTGGAGTGGCAGCTGGTCGGGCAGCAGTTCGGCGACGACCTGAACACGGTCCTCGGCTCGGCCGATGGCCAGCGCGGGTCACTGCCCGCCTCTCTCTTCCTCAACAGCACTGTCTCGTGGCGGCTGCCGCGCCTGCAGGCGACCATCTTTACGACCGTGAAGAACGTCGACAACCGGCTGGTGCTGGTCGACCGCACCAGGGGCATGCTGCCGGGACACCCGCGCCTCGTGCAGGCGGGCGTGCGCTGGGCGTTCTGACCGTACCTCTCGCGCCGAGGGGGCGTCACACGCAGGTAGAATCACAGGATGCGCAGACGCGTCCTGATGCTGGTGGTGATGGTGATGGTCGGCGCCCAGACGGTCGGCTCGGCCCAGGGCATGGCCCCGTTCGCCTTCGGTGGACGCGACGTCGCGCCGGGCACCCGGGTGGACATCGACCTGCCCGTCTCACGAGGCAGCAGCGACCCGGAGACCGTCATTCCGGTCACCATCTTCCACGGCGCCCGTCCGGGACCGCGGCTGGTCATTACGGCCGGCGTGCACGGGTACGAGTTCCCGCCTATTCTCGCGGCACAGCAGCTGCTGACACGCATCGACCCGGCGCAGCTGGCGGGCACCGTCATTCTCGTGCGGCTGGCGCATGTCTCCGCGTTCGAGCACCGCACGCCGTTTGTGAATCCGTTCGATCGGAAGAACCTCAATCGTGTCTTTCCGGGTCGCGCCGATGGCACGCAAAGCGAGCGGGTGGCACACGTACTGTCGACGCAGGTGATCAGCCGCGCCGATCTGCACGTCGAACTCCACAGCGGTGACGGTGCCGAATGGCTCGAGCCGTTCGTCGGCTTCTACGGCGGCACGCTGGCGCGCAGGCAGGAGGCCGCTGCACGTCGCATGGCCCTGTCATTCGGACTGCCGAACATGGTGCGGTATGCCATGGAATCGGAAGAGCAGATCGACACCAACCGCTCACTGAACCGCCAGGCGGTGTCGGAAGGTGTGCCGACCATCCTGGTGGAAATCGGCGAGAACGGTCGCCGCGACGAGGCGTTCATCACGCGCATCGTGGACGGCGTCGGCAATCTGCTGCGGGCGCTGGACATGCAGACCGGGTCGGTCACGATGAGCGCCACCTCGCCGCGCCAGTTTTCCGCGACGGCCGAGGCGGTGGCCACCACCACGGGCATCTTCACACCGGTGGCGGTGCAGGGCCGCGCCGTCAGTCGCGGTGACCTGATTGGCACCGTTACCGACTATGCCGGCCAGATCCGCGAGCGAATCGTATCGCCCGTCGACGGCTATGTGCTCTACGGCATCACCGGGCCTCCGGTGCGCGCAGGCGACGCCGTGGTGACGATCGGCGTGACGGGGACGGCTGAATGAGTGACCAGGGACGGGCACGTCCGCGTGTCGATGGACGATTTCTCGAGGCTGCTGGACAGCGCTTCCTGATCAAGGGCGTCAGCTACGGCACCTTTGCCCCCGATGCGGGGGGCGCGCAGTTCCCCGTACCCGATCGGGTGCGCCAGGACTTCCGCCTGATGCGGGAGGCTGGCCTCAACACCGTGCGGGTCTACACGGCGCCCGAGCCGTGGCTGCTCGACTGCGCGGCAGAGCACGGCTTGCGGGTGATGGTCGGTGTGCCCTGGGCGCAGCATCTGGCCTTTCTCGATGACCAGGCGCTGACGCGCCGTGTGCGGCAGGATGTGGTGTCGGCGGTGAGGGCCCTCGGCGGTCACGAGGCGGCGCTGCTGTTCGCACTCGGCAACGAGATTCCCGCGTCGGTCGTGCGCTGGCACGGGCAGCTCCGCATCGAGGTGTTCCTGCGCGAGCTGTATGACGCGTGCAAGCAGGCCTCGCCCGACCGCCTGCTGACCTATGTCAACTTTCCACCCACCGAGTTTCTCGACACGTCGTGCTACGACGTCTGCAGCTTCAACGTGTATCTGCACCGCGAGGCGAATCTGCGCGCGTATCTGGCGCGCCTGCAGCATGTCGCCGGACATAAGCCGATGCTGCTCGCCGAGGCCGGGGCCGACAGCATCCGCGAGGGACTCGATGGGCAAGCGGGCATCACGGCCATGCACCTGCGGGTGGCGTTCGAGGAAGGGGCCTGCGGGGCCGTGGCCTTTGCCTGGACCGATGAGTGGTGGCGCGGGGGGCACGATGTGCACGACTGGGCCTTCGGCCTGGTCGACCGTGCACGCCTGCCCAAGCCGGCCCTCGAGGCCGCACGTCAGGCCTTCGCAGAGGCACCGTTTCCCCAAGCGGCACAGCGCCAGTGGCCTCGCGTCTCCGTGGTTGTCTGTGCCTACAACGCTGCTGACACCCTTGACGAGTGTCTCGCCTCGCTGATGGACGTGCGCTATCCCGATTACGAGGTCATTCTCGTGAACGACGGATCGCGCGACGCCACAGGGGTGATTGGTCGACGCTATCCAAAGGTCAGGGTCATCGACATTCCGAATGGTGGCCTGAGCGCGGCGCGGAACGTCGGCATGCACGCGGCCGACGGCGAGATCGTGGCCTATACCGATGCGGACGTGCGCGTCGATCCGGACTGGCTCACCTATCTGGTCCAGCCGTTCCTGACGGGTGACTACATCGGCTCAGGCGGTCCCAACATCGTCCCACCCGATGATGACTGGGTGGCGCAGTGCGTGGCGCGTGCCCCCGGGGGGCCCACGCATGTGCTGCTCGATGACCGCGTCGCCGAGCACGTCCCTGGCTGTAACATGGCGTTCCGTCGTGAAGCCCTGATGGCCGTGGGCGGATTCAATCCGGTCTATTTGCGGGCCGGAGATGATGTGGATGCGTGCTGGCGGCTGCAGGCGGCGGGCGGGCGCATCGGGTTTGCGCCGTCGGCCCTCGTGTGGCATCACCATCGCTCGACCATCAAGGCCTACTGGCGGCAGCAGGTCGGCTACGGTGAAGGTGAGACATGGCTCGGGGCCTTCCATCCCGAAAAGTTTCTGCGCGGGCAGATGCTCTGGAGGGGGCATATCTACAGCCCGCTGCCGTTTGTGCGCGGCCTGAGCGGTCGTCGCATGAACACGGGCGTGTGGGGATCGGCCCCGTTCCCGTCCATCTACAGCAACGAGTCGTACCGGCTGCAGTACCTCGTGCACGCGCCCATCTGGATGGTGGCGTCGCTGACGCTGCTGGCCCTTGGTCTCCTGGGAGCGCTGACGCACCATCCGCTCACCGTGCGCGCCCTGAGCCTCGGCAGTCTGGGCGTGCTGGTGACGGCGGTGCAGTGCGTGCGGTTTGCCTGGGACACCGACCTGACAGGTCTGCCGGGCATCGGTGACCGGACGCCGGAGAAGAGCCGGTGGATCTATCGTGCGGTCATTGCCTGGATGCACTTCATTCAGCCGCTGGCGCGATTCAAGGGACGGCTGCAGGGGCGCCTGTCGCCGCCCGAGGTGCTGTCACCCGAACATGTGATTCGTCGCCCCTGGAAAGCCCCCTGGCCCACGCGTGCCGATGTGCGTCAGGGCGTCAGGCTCTGCACGGGGCGTCCCGAAAGCAAAGCGTTCTGGAGCGAGCGCTGGCACGCACCGCACGACGTGCTGATGGAACTGGTCGGCACGCTGCGCGCGGTACGTCCGGCCCCGCGAGTGGCCGTGGACGATGGGTGGTGGCTCGATGGCGACTGCAGCGTAGCCGTGGGGCGCTGGGGCTGGCTGCAGGTGCTGGTGCTCATCGAGGAACACGCCGAAGGGCGCACGCTGCTGCGGACGACGCAGCAGCTGAGGCCGAGTGCGAGTGGGGTGCTGGTGGTGCTGCTGACGCTGGTGGCCCTGGTGGTGGTGACCGAAACGGTGGCGGCCGCCTACCTGCCCTCGGCGGCGGTGGTGCTCGGCGTGACACTGCTCGGCGGTGCACTGCGTGCCGGCTGGCAGGCGATTCGGATGCGGGCTGTGGTCGACCGGGCCCTGGGTCAGGTGTGCGCGGCGGCCGGGTTTGTGGCCCTCGCGCCGCCGGCAAAGGCGGCGCGCTGATGCACGAGTTCCGCTGGAGCCTGTCGTTCCTGCAGCCCTATCGAGCGCGCGTGATGGCGGTGGTCGTACTGGCGCTGGTGGAAGTGGGACTGTCGGCGCTGGCGCCCTGGCCGATGAAGGCCATGGTTGACAACGTTTTCGGGGGGCAGCCGTTTCCCGAGCCGTTGCAGTCGCTCGCGGTGGCGGGCAGTGGCGGGCGGACGTCGGTGCTGCTGGTGCTGGTGGCCCTGACGGGATTCGCGCTGCAATTGCTGCATGAACTGGCCCGTGCCGGCAACACCCAGCTGCAGGTCGCCACCGGCCAGCGCATCGTCTACGAGCTGCGGGCGCGGCTGGTGTCGCACATTCAGGCGCTGCCGATGCGCCATCACGTGATGGGGCGAACCGCGGACGCGGCCTATCGCATCGATGCCGACGCCTACTGCGTGAATGACCTGCTGATGGGGGGGGTGTTTCCCCTCGGTGTGGCGGCGCTCACCCTGGCGGTGATGTTCACGGTGCTGGCCAGCCTCGATGCGGGGCTGGCAGCGCTGTCGCTCTCGGTGATGCCGTTCCTCTATCTGTGCCTGCGCTATTACTCGAAGACGATGACCGAGCGGGCCGAGCAGGTGAAGGCGCAGGAGTCGAACCTGCTCGACCGGGCGCTTGAGACGCTGTCGGCCATCGGCGCCGTGAAGAGCTTTGCCCGCGAACGGTATGAAGCGCAGCGGTTCCGGGCCGTGGGGGCCTCGACCATGGAGGCGCGCATCAGGCTGACGTGGCAGGAGTCGCTGTTTTCCATCTGGGTGACCGGCATCACGCTGGCCGGCACGGCGCTGGTGCTGATTGTGGGCGGTCTGCATGTCGTCGAGGGCCGACTCACGATCGGCAGCCTGCTCGTGGTGGTGGCGTATCTGGCGGCCGTCTACGACCCACTTTCGTCGATCGCGCACACGACAGGCACGCTGCAGCAGGCACGGGTCAGTGCACGGCGCGTGCGCGAGACGCTGGCGCTGCGTCCCGAAGAGCCGGAGGCCCCGGGTGCGTGCGATGCCCCGGCGATTCGCGGACATGTGGTGTTCGATCACGTGGGTTTCTCGTATGACGACACGCGGCGCATTGTCGACGACATCAGCTTCGAGGCACATCCAGGCGACCTCGTCGCGCTGGTCGGGCTGACGGGCGCAGGCAAGTCGACGCTGGTCAATCTGATTCCCCGCTTTTTCGAGCCCACCAGCGGCCGCGTGCTGATTGATGGACGAGATGTCCGCGAGTACGGGCTACGCCAGCTGCGCGAGCACATTGCCATGGTGCCGCAGGACCCCATCCTGTTCGGGGGGACCATCGGCGACAACATCCGCTATGGCCGACTCGAGGCGACCGATGCCGAGGTGCGGGAGGCTGCCCGACTGGCGCTGGTCGATCGTTTTGTCGAACGGCTGCCGCACGGCTACGACACGGCTGTGGCTGAGGCCGGCGGCTCGCTCTCGGGGGGTGAGCGCCAGCGCATCGGCATTGCCCGCGCGGTGATCAAGCAGGCGCCCATTCTGGTGCTCGATGAGCCGACGTCGGCCCTCGATGCGATTTCAGAGGAAGCGGTGTTTGAGGCCCTGCAGCGTCTGCGGCAGGGGCGCACGGTGCTGGTCATCGCGCATCGGCTCTCGACGATTCGCGATGCCAGCCGCATCCTGGTGCTGCACGAGGGTCGCCTGGTCGCCCAGGGCACCCACGACCAGCTCCTGGCCG
>JBIIDF010000201.1:0-5789 GCA_044238535.1 Vicinamibacterales bacterium | reverse complement strand
GCTGAAGGAACGGCATTGGAAGGCCACATTCGAGCAGCGCGGGCGCCGCCTGCGGGGGATTCAGTGGAACGGTGTCGAGCGTGAGGCGGATCTGTCGGCCTGCGCGTCTGCACTGGATGTGGCGTACACCATCGAAGAAAACGAGTTCCGTGGCGAGAAGCACATCGAGTTGCGAATCGATGACTTTCGCGCGGCCCAGTGAAGGAGCCCCTATGTCGCCCATGAATCGTCGAATGTTTCTGGCCGGTGCCGGTGCCGCACTGACCGCAGCGGCGCGCCCCGTGTCCGCGGATGTCGCGACCCTGTCGCAGGCCCCAGCGATCAGCGCGGGCCTGCCGGATGTGGCGGTGGTTGGTGGCGGCGCGTTCGGGGCCTGGACCGCGTTGTGGCTCCGCGAGCAGGGCGCGCGCGTGACGCTGCTCGACAGCTACGGCCCGGGCAATTCGCGGTCGACGTCGGGCGACGAGACACGACAGATTCGCGCGGGCTACGGCAGTCGTGAAGCCTATTCGAAATGGGCCGTGGAAGCGATGCGCCGGTGGACGATGCGCGAGCAGGAATTCGGCCGGCAACTCATGTACAAGGTCGGGCGACTGCAACTGGCCCCGCGGTGGACGCCGGAACACGAGGCGCAGGTGCGCATCTTCAGTGGCCTCAACCGGCCGATTGAGCGCATGACGCCAGACGCCATCCGCCAGCGGTGGCCGCAGCTCGACCCGGTGGGCATGGACATTGGTCTCTATGAGCCCGATGCCGCGATTCTGCGGGCACGCGAGGCACTGATCGCGGTGGGCGAGGCCTTCGAGCGGAAGGGCGGGACCCTGCGCATCATCAGGGCGATGCCGACACCCGCGGTGTCGGGTCGCATGGAGGCTCTGGCCCTTGACGGAGGCGGGACGCTGTCGGCGGGGCAATTTGTGTTTGCCTGCGGGTCGTGGCTGCGGAAGATGTTCCCGATGGTCGTGGCGCCCCGGCTCGAGACGCCGCGACGCGAGGTGTTCCTGTTCGGGCCACCCCCGGGCGATACCCGGTTCTCGTGGCCGCATCTGCCGGTGTTTTCCGAGGCCAGCTATTACGGATTTCCAGACTTCGACCGGCGCGGGCTGAAGGTCTGTCCTGTCGGAGGGGCGGTTGAGATGGATCCCGATTCCGACGAGCGAGTGGTGACGCCGCACTACGTCCACCGCGCCTATGAGTATGTGGCCCGGCGGTTTCCGGCGATGCGCGGCCAGCCGGTCATTGAGACGCGGGTGTGCCAGCTCGAGAACACTGTCGACGAGCATTTCCTGATCGACCGGCATCCGGACATGAGCAACGTGCTGCTCGCAGGAGGCGGGTCGGGACACGGCTTCAAGCATGGTCCGGTTCTCGGTGAGTATCTGGGACGACGCGCGCTCGGACAGGCAGTCGACGCCACATACAGCGGGATGTTCGACTTCACTCACACGCGCACACCGCTGTAAGGGCCGCAGCATCTGCGCACCTGGAGCGACGCAGGGGCAGATGTTCCTGCGCCTGCGCGAGGGCAGGGGGCCGATCCTGCCGGGAGGCGACGGTCGGCACTGTTCTTGCCATGCAGTTCTGTGCATGTCGCTCGCAGATCTCCACGGCGGTCACGACCGCCGGACCTTTGTCATCGTCGGTGCCGCGATGGAAGTACGCCGAACCCTGGGCCCAGGGTTTCCCGACCTGTTCTACAAGGAGGCGCTCGCGGCCGAGTGCCGGCGTCGGTCCATCCCGTTCGAGCGTGACGTGGCCTACGCCGTCTACTACAAGGGGCAGGCCCTCGGCGGCAGTGGGTCTATCGCCTTCCTCTGCTTCGACCAGGTCCTGGTGGAGGTCAGGGCGGCTCCCTCCCTGGGCGAGCCTGACGTCGACCATGTCAGACACTGTGTCGTCGCCAGCCCCTACGCCTTGGGCCTGCTGCTCAACTTCGGCTGGTATCGTCTCGAGCATCGACAGATTCGGCGGCCAGACGGCTCGGTGACGAGTCTGGGGAGACGGCCGTGATTCCCCCGTCAGACTGGTACAATCAGCGAGTGTCGCGGCGAACGCTTCGGGCGCTGGTTCTCATCTTCGGCATTGGCATCGCCGGCGCCATTGCCTATGGGCTGCGTCCGAGAGCGGCGCGTCCCGTGCCGGCTGCCCTCGAACGCCTCGACCCGAAGGCGATCATCGAAACACTGGGGTGTGATGCTGTCCAGTTGAAGGGCAGTATTCGTGATGTCCGGGTCGAATGTACCAGCCAGGTCACCTACGACGATGGCCAGACCGCCCTGCGGGATGTGAAGATCCACGTCGATAACCGTGGGGGACGCGCGTTCGACGTCAAGGCCGCCGAGGCCCGATTGGGGACGGGGCGGTCCACCTACGATTTGTCCGGCGGCGTAGAGATGACGGCCAGCGATGGCCTCACGGCCACGACCGACCGTGCGTCGTTTTCCGAAGCGGAACGGGTCGTGCAGGCCCCGGGGCCGGTCGACTTCCATCGGGATCGACTGTCGGGGTCGGGCATCGGATTCACCTTCGACGACACTCGAAACACAGTCTGGTTGCTTGACCAGGCTCTCGTGCGGCTGGACGGTGACGACGGCGCCGGGCCGGCATTGGATGTGGCGGCCGGTGCCGCCGGACTGGCACGCACCGAACGCTACTTTCGGTTCGAGCGGACGGTCCGCATGGAGCGCGAGGGGCAGGTCATCGAGGCCGACACGGCGACGGTCTATCTCTTGCCGGACCGCGACGAGCCGCATGTCATCGAGCTGCGCGGGCACTCCCGAATATCTGGCGGAAGCGGCATGGGGGCTCTGCGCAGTCTGCAGGCCAATGACATCAACCTGACGTACGGAGACGACGGTCGAACGCTGCAGGCGGCCAGTCTGAACGGGCAGGCTGTTGCGGTGCTCGATGCCGCCGACGACACCGCAGGTCAGACACTGGCTGGGAACACCATCGACGTGCAGATGGGAGCCGATGGTGGCATCGCCGCGCTGACCGCCAACGAGCGGGTCACCGTCAGCTTGCCGGCCACCGGGCAGGCGCCACTGCGCACCATCCGTGCGCAGAAGTTGACCGGATCCGGGGCGCCGGGCATGGGGCTCAGCGCGATGCGCTTCCAGGAGGCGGTCGAGTTTCGGGAAGCGCCCGCACAGGGACGGGGCGCTCGTGTCGCACGTGCCCGAACACTCGTGGCCACTCTCGACGGTGCGGGGCAGTCGCTTGAAGAGGCGCAGTTCACCGGGGGCTTCCTGTTCGAGGACGGCGCCCTTCGTGCGCAGAGTGCCGACGCCACCTACGGGCTGGCGGCCGGCACGCTCGCCTTGCGCGGAACGTCCGGGGGGGCGTCACCGGCGGTCAGCGACGAGGCCCTGCGCATCGACGCCGAGAGCATCGACATCACGCTGTCCCCGCGGAAGATGTCGGCCCGTGGTCGGGTCCGCACCACCCTGCAGCCCAGCCGCGGGCGGCAGTCGGCAGGGCGACGCCCGGGCCTGTTGACCGAAGGGGATGCCGTCAATGTGCTGGCGTCCGACCTGTCTTACGACGAGCGCACGCGCACCACCATCTTCAGGGGGGCGGCGCGCATGCTGCAGGGCACGACGGTGATCCAGGCCGACACCATCACGCTCGACGAGGCCCGGGGCGACTTGATCGCCGCAGGTGGGGTGACAACCTCGCTCGGCATCGGCACCACGGATGGCACGGCCGGTAAACCGACGCTTGGCCGGGCGGACGCGTTCCGGTATACGGACGAGTCGCGACGCGCCCTCTACGACGCTCGAGCCCAGTTCAACAGCGATGCTGGTGACCTGCAGGCCTCTCGCATCGAGCTCCTGCTGGCCGGGGACGACAATCAACTCGAGCGGCTCGACGCGCAGGGTGCCGTTCAGGTCACGCTGGGCGCCCGGCGTGCCACCGGGACGCGGCTGGTGTACCGGCCTGCCGAGGCCCGCTACGAAATCACCGGGACGCCCGGCCGGTTCACCGATGCGTGTAACGAGTCCTCGGGGCGCACTTTGACCTTCTTCCGGTCGTCCGATAGAGTCATCATCGACGGCAACGAGCAATCCCGTACCGAAACCCGCGGGGGCAAGTGCCCCGGCACGGCGCCCTTCTGATGTCCATCCTCAGCACGGACCATCTGGTCAAGTCGTATGGCGACCGCACCGTCGTTCGCGGTGTCAGCCTCGAGGTGCGGGCGGGGGAGGTCGTGGGGCTGCTCGGGCCCAACGGCGCCGGCAAGACGACGACGTTTTACATGGCCGTTGGCCTGACGCCGCCCGACTCTGGCGCGGTGATGCTCGACGGGGTGAACATCACGGACGACCCGATGTATGTCCGGGCCCGGAAGGGCATCGGCTACCTGCCGCAGGAGCCGTCCATTTTCCGGGGACTGACCGTCGAGCAGAATATCCTGGCGATTCTGGAGACTCTCCCGCTGTCACGCGCAGATCGCCGTCAGCGCGCCGATGAGCTGTTGCAGGAACTGGGGCTGACGCACGTCGCCAGGTCCGCGGCCTACACGCTGTCCGGGGGAGAGCGGCGGCGCGCTGAAATCACGCGCGCGTTGGTCATGTCGCCGAGATTCATTCTGCTGGACGAACCGTTTGCGGGGATCGACCCCATTGCGGTCAGCGAAATCCAGCAGATCATCGGTCATCTCAAGCACCGCGGCATCGGCGTCCTCATCACTGACCATAACGTCAGAGAGACCCTCAGCATCACCGACCGCGCCTACATCGTGACTGACGGCGCGATCTTCAGAGACGGCACGCCGCAGTCGCTGGCGGCAGACGACGATGTGCGCCGCATCTACCTGGGGACAGATTTCCGGCTCGACTAGACCTTCGCGAGTCCTGACATGGCCATCTCCCAGCGTCTGCAGACCCGGCTCTCTCAGAAGCTCGTCCTGACGCCCTCGCTGCAGCAGGCGATCAAACTGCTGCCGATGTCGACGCTGGAACTTGCAGACCTGCTGAATCAGGAAGTGGTGGAAAATCCCCTGCTCGAGGAGACGCCCGCCGACGAGCTGCGTGCCGCGGATGCGCAGACCGCGTCGGACCGTGAAGAGCCCGAGGCGACGCCTCCGGAGCGGAAGGATGACGCCTGGAACGACGCCGACTACGAGTACTTCTTCGGCGACTACCTGGACGACGGCTACCGTTCCCGCGCCCCGATGGAGGTGCGTGAACTGCCGCCCATTGAAAACACACTGTCGACCACCCCGTCGCTGGCCGACCACCTGCACTGGCAGCTCTCGATGCAGGCGACGACCGAGGTTCAGCGGGTAATTGGCGAGGCCATCATCGGCAACCTCAACGACGATGGCTACCTGGTCGCGTCAGTCGATGAGCTGGCCGCGATGGGGCCGTGGGCACGTGGCCACGTGGACGCCGTGCTGGCATTCGTGCAGGGCTTTGACCCGATCGGCGTTGCCGCGCGTGACCTGCAGGAGTGCCTGCTTCTGCAGGTGCGCCACCTGAAATTGGCGGGCACGCCCGTGGAGGCCATTGTCACCTCGCACCTGCGGTTGCTGCAGAATCATCATGTCGCCGATATCGCCCGACTGATGGGCATGACCATCGACGAACTGAAGCCGCACATCGAAATCATCCAGCGCCTGGATCCGAAGCCGGGCAGCCGATTCAATCCGCTGCCGTCGCAATACGTCATTCCCGATGTCTTCATCACCAAGATTGAGGACGAGTTTGTGGTCGGGCTGAATGACGACGGGTTGCCGCATCTGCGCATCAGCCCGACGTATCGGCGGTTGCTCGACAAGTCCGCCG
>JBIIDF010000200.1:0-5801 GCA_044238535.1 Vicinamibacterales bacterium | reverse complement strand
CTCGACGCGCGACTGCTCCGGGGCACCGTCGTCGCCACCGGGGGCGGCACGTTCGTCGATGCCCGCAATCGCGACCTGATGCTGCAGGACGGTGTCGTCGTCTGGCTCGATGTGCCCTTCCGCACCGTCCTCGACCGGGTCCCGCACGACGGCCGACGCCCACTGGCCGCCGACCGGGCCTCGCTCGAAGCCCTGTTCCAGCAGCGACGAGCCGCCTACGCCCTGGCACACGTGCGCATCGACGCCTCGCGTGGCTCGGCAGACACCATCGTCGATCTGATCCTCGACGCGCTGCCACGCTGATGCGTTACCTGATCGTCAGCGACGTGCACGCCAATCTCGAGGCCCTGCACGCCGTCCTCACACACGCGGACCGTGCGGGCTGGGACCACCTCGCGGTGCTGGGGGATCTCATCGGTTACGGCGCCGATCCGACCGCGGTGGTGGAAACAATCCAGGCGCTTCAGCCGAGAGCGATCGTGCGAGGGAACCACGACAAGGTCGGCACCGGGCTCGAGCCGGCGGTCGGCTTCAACCCCACGGCCCGCATCGCCATCACATGGACACAGCAGGCCCTCACCGCGGAGGCCTCCCACTGGGTGAGAGCCCTGCCCATGGGCCCTGTCCCGGTCGATGAGGCCTTCGCGATTTGTCACGGCGCGCCTTTCAACGAAGACGAGTATCTGGAGGACAACCGAGACCTGCGACGGGCGGCGGCCCACGTGACAGCCCCCCTCTGCTTCTTCGGCCATACGCACGTGCCAGTGGCCTGGCACGCCGGCGCAGGCCAGGTGCCACTTCGGTGGCCGGGCAGCGGCGCCGATGTGCAGACGATTGATGTCCGAGAGGCCGGGTGGCTGGTCAATCCGGGTTCAGTGGGACAGCCCCGCGACGGAGACCCGCGGGCGGCCTACGTCGTATACGACGCCTCTACGGCGACGGTGACATTTGCGCGGGTTCCCTATGACGTGGTCGGGGCGCAGGAGAAGATTCGCCGCGCCGGGCTTCCCGAACGGCTCGCCCAGCGACTGGCGCTGGGCCACTGAGCGGCGCTAGGCCTGGGGACGGCTGCTGCTCCGCTGCTCGCGGCGCCGAAGCTCAGCAGCGTAGGCATCCTGAGCGGCGCGTGACCCCAGCACCCACCCGATGACGATACCTACCAGCAGCATGAAGGGAATGTAGATGAAGTGGGCCGCGGACGGCAGACCGATGTCCACCTATGACCTCCGCTGCTCGAGTTCGGCCAGATCGCGTTCCGCCTGCGACATGCGGCGCCCGAGCGTCCACACGTAGCCGACGAGCACCACCCACACAAACCCATACGCGGCCCCGACGAGGTTCATCGCGGGAATCTGTTCACCGGGCGGGGCCTCGGCCACCGGCACAAACTCGTCCGCCGAGGGCTGCGGCTGCGCACTCGCCTCTCGTGGCCCGAACGCCAACAGGCCGAGCAGCAACACGGACAGGACGTGACGGGTCATGCTTCTTCCTCCGACAGATACAGGGCTTCGATGCGGGCCCGCTGGCGGGCCAGACCGGCGCGCATACTCATGAGCGCCAGAAACAAGAGCAGAAACGCCGTGAGACAGAACCAGAGAGGCGCCCCCATTTCGACAGGCAGCGTCGGCACCACCGAGGTCTGCGGATGCAGCGTGCGCCACACGTTCACGGACACGAAGATGAACGGGACGTTGGCGAGGCCGAAGAGCGCCATGCCTGCGCCCAGCTTGTCAGACCCAGGCCCGCCGAAGCGGCGCAGCAGCAGGTAGGCCACGAAGATCAGCCACAGAATCAGGCTCGAGGTGAGCCTGGCGTCCCACACCCACCAGAGGCCCCAGGCCTTTCGAGCCCACAGGGGACCGGTGACGAGCGTAACGATGCCGAAGACCACGGCCAGTTCCGCAGCGGCGACGGCCCAGTAGTCGGCCGAGGCGGCGCGCCCGAACAGGAACCGGGCACTCGCCACACCCGCGACAAGCGCGGCAATCAGGAACAGCCATGCCGACGGCATGTGGAAGTAAAAGATCTTCTGCACCAACCCCATCGTCGATTCGTAGGGCGCACCGTCGATGATCCATGGGGCCACGGCCAGCATGGCCCCGGCCAGCGCGAGTTGCAGTTGCTGAACTCTGGTCACGGTTGTCTGTGCCTCATTCCGGTCGGTCGTCAGTCGGTCATCACTGGCTCGAACGTCCACAGCGCCAGCGTCACAAACACCACATCGAAAAACATCAGGAGCGCCAGCCAGAACCGCGCGAGCGGCTCGTCCGGCGTGGCCTGAAACAGGGCGGCGGTGCCCCGCACCCCTGCGATCATGACCGGAACCGTGATCGGATACAACAGAATCGGCAGCAGCACATCACGGCTGCGCGCCCGCACCAGCATGGCGGCAAACAGCGTCCCCACCGCCGAGAAACCCACCGTGCCGGCCAGGAGCAGTCCGGCCAGGTGCCAGGGATAACGGAGAATGGGCGCCTGGAACAGCAGGCCGATGAGCGGCACGAGCACGGCCTCGACGAGCAGCAGCAACACCAGCATGCCGGCCAGCTTGCCCGCATATAGCGCAGGGCGGTCGGCTGGTGCCATCAGCAGCGCCCGCAGCGTGTCTGCCTGGCGTTCGCGTTCGAAGGTCCGGCCCAGTGCCAGCGTCCCGGAGAATGCCAGCGCAATCCACAGAATGGCCGCCGCGACGTCGTCTGCCGGACGGCCTTCGCGCACGAGACCAAACGCAAAGATCAGCACCACGGTGACCGCAAAGAACAGCGTCGTCGACACGACTTCGAAGCTGCGCGACTCGACGCGCAGATCCTTCTGGACCACCAGCCATGCCACCCGCAGAAACGACTTCATGCCCCGTGCACCGTCGCGAGATAGCGGTCGCGCAGTGTGCGCCCGGCGGCATCAATCTCGAGCAGTCGTCCCTGACGCAGGATGCATTCGTGGGTGAGCACGCCATCCACCGTGTCGAGGTCGTGTGTCGCCAGCACCGTCATCGTGCCCGCGCGCTGCACGTCGCGCAGCCGCTCGACCAGCGCGCGCGTCGACGCCTGGTCGAGTCCGGTAAACGGCTCGTCAAGCAGCAGCAGCCGTGGCTCGTGCAGCAGGGCCCGCTCGAGGGCGACGCGCTGCCGCATGCCGCGCGAAAACCCTGCGACGGCATCGCCAGCCCGGTCACCAAGGCCTGCCCGTGCCAGGGCAGCCGTCGCTCGGGCCTCCGCATCGGCGAGACCGTAGAGGTTCCCGAAGAACACCAGGTTTTCGAAGGCGCTCAGCTCCGGATACAGGAACAGGTCATGGCCCAGCATACCGATGCGCCCCCGAAGCGCTGCGCCTCCGCTGGCCGCCGTCAGCGTGCCGTAGCGGACGCCGCCCTCAGAGGGCGCCAGCACGGTGGCGAGAATCGACAACAGCGTCGACTTCCCCGCACCGTTCGGGCCCAGCAGTCCGACGATATCGCCGGCCTGACAGGTCAGAGAGACCCGGTGCAGCGCCTTGCGCCGCCCGTAGTGTCGCGACAGCTGTTCAACGGTCAGTGTGGTGAAGTCGGCGCTCACGCCGCAGCGCCCTGTCCCCCGTCCGGAGCGGCATCGAGCGAGGCCATGACCCGCTCGAGCTCGGCCGTCAGTCGGGGCTCGCGTTCAGCATCCTTGGCGCGTGGTTGCCCGGCTCGGCGACGCTGCTCAATCTCGACCAGGTCACGCAACAGGCGGGCCCGCTCCTGTTCGAGCGCCTCGCGCGCGGGTGCCGACGACCCGCGGCTGGCGTAGACGCCGAATCCCAGGATGAGGACGACGGCCACACCCACGGCAATCCATCGGGGCACGACGCTGTGTGCCGGCAGTCCTTCCAGCGTGACGGTGAGCGGTGTGCCGGCCGCGATGGCCGCACCACTGGCGAGGATGAAGCGCCGTCCGCCGTCCGCATCGATGGTTTCCGACCGCGGCAGTTGCGGCGAGACCAGGGTCACGGCGCCCACCTGCTCCACAGCCACAAACGGCTGCGGATAGCGGATGGGCCACACCTGCGACCACTGCATCGTGGGCGTGTGGTCGGGCAGCGAGAACCCAATCTGCAGATTCGTGGTACCGGGGGCATACGGGCCGGTCACCCGCACCATCTCGCCCCGCAGCGTCGCCTGCGTGGTGGAACCCTCCATGAGGGTGGGACTCGACGCCCCCCGTGGCAACACGATGTCGATCGGCGTCCCCGGGTCCACCGGGCCTGCTGTGGCGTTCACGATTTCCAGCAGGTAGAAGACCGTCAGCACATCGTTCTGCCACTCCATCACGACGCGCGTCTGGCCACCGAACTCGACCTGACCGGCCGTCGCCGGGCGGCTGGCGGCCTCCTGCGCCTCGGCCTGCCTGCGCGCACGGGCTGCGGCGGCTCCGGCCACCAGGGCCACACGCAACCCGCCACGGGCCGGCAGTTGCAGCTCCTCTGAGACGATGAGCTCGTCGCCCACGGTCGTCGTGGCCACGACGGTCTGCCCGACGGGCAGATCGGCGAATTCAGCGCGCCCCTGGTCATTCGTCACGCCTGTGCGGGTCTGGCCACCAACCGTGACCGACACCGTCTGGCCAGGCAGGTTGTTCCCCATGGTCTCGCGGACCACGCGCACCGACAGGGTCCCGGTGGCCAGCTCGGGTGCCGGCAGCGGCAGGCCCGACATCTGCGTGGCATCAGGCCCCTGCGCGGCGAGGCCCCGATCCATCAGAACCGCCGCCACCGCCACGCACGCCGCCAGGCGCACGAGGCGCCGCCTCATCCCTTCAGTGACGTGCCACATTGCTTGCAGAACCTCGCATCCTCATCGAACGGCGTCGCACAGGACGGGCATGCCTTCACCGCCACAGCCGGCCGAGCCGCAGCGACGGCCGCGGCCACGTCCTCGGCAATGCGGTCGCGGTACCCGGCCGTGTGGTCGAGCTGCTGCATCAGGCCCACGGCCCGTTGCCGCAGGCGCCCGCCCATCTCGTCAAAATCCGCAGGGGAAATCTTCCCCATCGCATAATCGAACTCGAGTTCCTTGATCGACCGCAGCACGAGCGTCTTCTCGCGCTCCAGTGCGGCGCGCGTGCGGCCGCCCGCCACGACCGGGGCCGTGGCCACGATGTGCGTCACCAGCGGCCCGATGGTGCGATAGGCGGCCAGCCCCACGAAGCTGGCCGCAATCACCGTCAGGCTGAGGATGATCACGTTGGCAATATGCTGCCCGGTGGCCACCACCACCACGGCGGTCGCGCTGAGCATGCCGCACAGCAGGAAGAACTGCCAGGCCGGCAGTGACTGGTCTGTGGTCGGTTCGGGAAGGTGCGGACTCGACGCCATGTGTGACTCAGTCGAGGTCGCGCAGTTCGTCGTCGAGCCGCGACTGCAGCTCGGGGGCCACGACCGTCGACGAGCCGCCGGTCACGGCAACGGACGGACGCCGCGTCCATCGCACAGCCGCCATCCCCGCACCCGCCAACCCGAGCAGACCGAGCGCGTATGGCAGCAGCCAGGCCAGACGGCCAGAGCCCACATCGGGAGGTTCGCTCAGCAGCACGTGCCCGGACTCACCGCGATGCACCTCGTCTTTCGAATGCTCCGAGGGCGGCGTGACGTAGTGGGCCAGCACGGCCTTCTCGTCGCGTCCCTCGTCCATCATCTTCGTGACTTCCTTCTTCACGAGTGCGCAGTGACCGCAGGCACAGTCGCCGACCGGCAGCTTCGAGCAGCCACCGCACCAGCACGCGAGCTTGCGGGTGACATCCTTCACGTCCTTCGAAAAAATCTGCAGCTGTGACGCGGGCCCGTCC
>JBIIDF010000199.1:0-5820 GCA_044238535.1 Vicinamibacterales bacterium | reverse complement strand
CACGGTGGTGGTGGTGCGCCGCCGTCAGCATGGCCAGCCCCAGCTTGCCCTTCGGGTCCTGTGCCGAACCGGCCCGCACAATCATCCGCATGCTGATGGCCGGCTGCTCGTTCTGGCTGACCACCACCACCGTGAGTCCGTTGGCGAGCGTTTTCACCTCGAACGGGGGAAACGCCATCGCCCGCGCCTGCAGGGGCCGGGGCGGGAACTCGCGAGGCCATTGCTGCGCCGTCTGCGCGACGGCCGCGGTGGTGACCACCGTCAGTACCAGGGCGGCGATGGAAAACACCCTCACTGCGCACCTCCCTTCGGCATGATGTGGATGACCACCCGCGACTGCGGCGTGAAATACGTGCCGGCCACGCGCTTCACATCGGCCTGGGTGATGTTCTGGAAAATGTCGAACTCGCCGTCGGCTGTCGTGATGTCGGCGTGCAGCACCTCGGCGTGCGCCAGGTGCGTCGCTTTCTGCTGCACCGTCTCGCGGCCCAGAATGTAATCGCGGGCAAACTGGTTCTTCGACCGCTGCAGTTCGCGGGGCGAGACGCCCTCGGCCTTGATCCGCTCCAGCTCGGCGATGAGGGCCTTCTCCACTCCCTCCGGCGACTGGCCCGGATTCACGATGGCCGCGGCATAGAACAGGTTCGGATGTTCAATGAGATTGGCCTGCCCGAACGCCGTCAGGGCGAGGCCCGACTCGTACACCAGCCGCTGATAAATGCGGGAACTCTGCCCGTCGGACAGCACTTTGGCCGCGATATGCAGCGGATAGGCGTCGGGGTGGCCGTCATAGGTGATGTGATGCGCCACCACCACGGCGGGGAGCGGGACATTCTCTGACACGACCACCCGCTTTTCGGCCTGCTGCGGCGGCTCTCGGGGAATATCGCGGGGCACCGCGCGCTCGGCCTTCGGTACGCGCCCGAAGTACTGGCGCACGAGCCCCTCGGCCTCGGCCACATCGAAGTCGCCGGAAATCACGACCGTCACATTCGAGGGCACGTAATACGTCGCATAGAAATCCCGCACGTCGTTCAGCGTGGCCGCATTGAGGTCGTCCATGCTCCCAATCACCGGGTGCCGGTACGGATGGGTCGTGAAGGCCTGTTCGTAGATGATCTCGTTCAGCCGTCCGTACGGCTGGTTCTCGATGCGCATCCGGCGCTCTTCCTTGACGACCTCGCGCTCGCGCACGAACGTATCCTGGTCGATGCGCAACGTCGCCAGTCGATCAGCTTCCATCCACAGCGCCAGCGGCAGGTACTGGGAGGGCACGGTCTGCCAGAACACGGTGGTGTCTTCCGTCGTGTAGGCGTTGGCCTGTCCGCCGACCGAGGCAATGATCGAGGTGTGCTGCTCGGGCTCGACGTTACGCGAGCCCTTGAACATCAGGTGCTCGAAGAAGTGCGCGAAGCCCGTGCGGCCCGGGCGCTCGTCTTTCGATCCCACGTGATACCAGAGCTGAATGTTCACGATCGGCGTCGACCGATCCTGATGCAGAATCGCGACCAGGCCGTTGGGCAGTGTCACCCGCTGGTAGGCGAATTTCGGCGGCCGCGCCGCCGCCGTCAGTATTCCAGTGGCCAACCCGATCACGGCCACCAGCACCACACTCCAGCGCCATCTCCGTGTCATGTGCGTATCCTCGATTGCTGCTCACGGTCTGCGGGATCGGGCGGTTCGAGCGCGCTGAGGCGACGTTCGAGCGCGTTGACGCGTTCGCGCAGTTCAGGCAGTCGGCGGAACAGCACCGACGACTTGCGCCACTCGCGATTGCCGATGGCCGGATACCCCGAGACAAAGGCGTCTGCCTCGAGCGACCCGGTGATGCCGGTCTGTCCGACGGCCTTGACCCGGTCGCCCAGCGTGATGTGCCCGGCCACACCGACCTGCCCGCCCAGCGTGACATAGGCCCCGAGGCGGGTGCTCCCGGCGATGCCTACCTGAGCCGCCAGCAGCGAGCCTCGGCCCACGACCACGCCATGCGCAATCTGCACGAGATTGTCGATCTTGCTGCCGGCGCCGATGCGCGTTTCTCCCACCGCCGGGCGGTCGATCGTCGTATGCGCCCCAATCTCGACATCGTCCTCGATGACGACCGGCCCCCGCTGCGGGATCTTCACATGCACGCCGTCGCGCGAGGTCGCAAAGCCGAAGCCATCGCTGCCGATGACCGCGCCATTTTGCACCACACACCGCGCGCCCAGATGGCACCCCTCGCGCACCGATACGTGCGCATGCAGCCACGAATCCTCGCCAATCGTCGTGCCGGCGCCCACGACGACGTGCGGGCCCAGCACGGTGCGGGCCCCGATACGGGCGCGCGCCTCCACCACGGCGTAGGGACCAATCGACGCGGATGCGTCGACGGCCGCATCCGCCGCGATCACCGCCGTGGGGTGCACCCCCGCGGCCGGTCGTTCGGCCGGCAGCAGCAGGGCAAGCGCGCGGGCCAGCGCCACATAGGGCTCATCGCACCGCAGCAACGCACATGGCGCCTCGGTGACGTCGCGACCGACGATCGCCGCAGAGGCGCGCGTCGAGCCCAGCAGATGCGCGTACCGCGGATTGGTCAGGAATGTCAGGTCGCCCGGCCCCGCCTGGTCGAGCGTGGCCACGCCGCGGATGAGGACCGCGCCATCGCCGTCCAGGTGGCACCCGAGCGCCGTCGCAAGCGCTGCGAGGGTCACAATCCCGAGAATATCACGCGGTCGGCGGCACGACCCGATCGAGGAACAGTGACAGCCGCGTCAGTGGGAGTCGCCCCAAAACCTTGTCGCGCGCCCCCGGCGGCGCCCCGGGCTGCAGGGCGTCACGGAGGGCCGTCAGTCCCTCGTCCGCCACGGGCTCCCATGTCACGCGACGCAGGCCATGGTGCGCCCCGAGACACGCCAGGGTATGTCCCACCGCCGTGAACGTGAAGACATAGCCCAGCAGGTTGGGGCCGGGAATCACGGCGATGGGCGCCGACAGCAGCAGCAGGGTGCCATGCAGCACGGCCCCACGCAGGTGGCGCGCACGGTCGCGGGCCAGTTCGTCGCGCATCGCCTGCAGGGCCTCAGGCCCGGAGTCACCCGCCGCATGGCGCAGCGCCACCGTGGTCTCGCCTCGCAGGTACCAGAGCAATCGCTGCTCGACAATGCGGCTCGCCAGCCATGACACCACCCGGCGCTCGAGACGGCCGGTCCAGCGCGGTGGCACCACTGACGTCCGCGCCTCATGCGCACGACGCTCGAGGTCGTACAGCGTCGCCAGAAACCGGGCCCGTGCGCGCGCCATCCAGCCCCGGGTGTCGACGCCGGCACGCAGCACCTGGTCGCCGACGGGCTCGAAGTAGGGCTCGCGTCGACCGTCGGGGAGAGAGACCAGATAGACCGTCACGCGTCAGGGACGGGGCACACGCCTGGGAGTGCGGGGAAATTCGATGGGCACTGCCGGCCGTCCGGCAGCCTCCCACGCGCCGACAATCACCGAGGCCACCGCCGTGGTCGAATCGAGAATGCGCTGGTTCAGTACCGGCCACTGCGCCTGTCTGAAGGCGCCATAGTAGGCCTCGTCATAGAACTCGCGTCCCGCCGATGCCGCCTTGTCGGCGGCCAGCAGGTCGGGGACGAGCCGGCTGGATGTCAGCAGCACATCGAACATGAAGGTCCGTGGGTCACTCACCGGACGCACTGCCGCGGGCGTACCCGACAGCCCCGTCCGGAATTGTTCGAACAGCTCACTTTCCCATCGTCCGTGCAGGCCACGCTGGTTCGTCAGTTGTCCGTCATAGTTGACGACGGCATGCAGCGGCACGTGCCCGTCCGAAACGTAATGCGCGAGAATCGCGCTGAAATAGGCGATGTTGTCGAGGGTGTAGGGCGACGGGTTGCGACGCTTCAACGCCTCAAACGACCGCTGCAGTTGCCCGTAGAACTCCTGCACCCGCCACGGCAGAAGTCCCTGCTGGTGGATGAATTCGCGCCCGAATTTCTGGACCGCCGTCGCGTAGTCCCGCGGCAGACCATCGTGCGGATACGGCCCGAAGGCCTCGTGGTCCAGGTCGAGGAAGTGATTGGGAGGCTCACTCTCGAACCCGGCGGTGCGCCACATGTCGGGATCGACCGAACGTTCAATGATGAGCGTCCGGTGCTTCTCGAACAGCGGTCGCAGTTCCGGCGGCAGGAGCCGGATCATCTGGTCGGCAATGTATCGGTGCGCCTCGAATCCCCAGGCCCACGAGGGGCTGGGCATCGCCAGGCACAGCAGAAACACGAAAATCGCGCGCATGGCCCGATTGTAGCGGAGCCGCTCAGGGCCTCGGGGCATCGACCGTCACCTGCATGCCCGCCCACCCGACACGGCCGCCACTGTCCGAGTAGCGATAGTCATTCAGGAAAAACCGCCGACCAGGGGCCTCAGGGTCGGGCACCACGAAGGGGAACCGCGACCACGACAGGAATGCCTGAGCCGTGGGCGTCGACAGCGCGGGAGCGGCCTCAGGCCGCTGGAGGCCGATGTCGACACCAAACCCTGCGGGGCGGAATCGCGGCTGCGGCCCGAACTGCACGACACCTTTCTCGTAGCGGCCGCCTTGCGTGATCACCACTTCCCGCCGGAAAGGATTGACGACCACGGGCGTCACCATGAACGTCGTGGTCTCAGGCAGCCCCGCGCGTACGAGGCCCCGCAGCACTTCCTGGCGGGCCCAGAGATTCGAGCTCCACATCGCGAGACCGTATACAACAGCCAGCGCCAGCCCGGCCTGCACCGGTCGCCGAGCCTTCGGATGCCCTGCCTGTTCGAGACGGAACGACCACCACAGGCCCCCGCCCAGCAGCAGATACATCCACGGGTCGACGATGTAGAGCGCGTCGCCGTAGAACCAGCGTGACGAGAACGGCATCAGCAGCCGGATGCCGTAACTGTTGAGATAGTCGAGGCCGACGTGCGAGTACACGCCGGCCAGCGAGAGCAGCAGCCACGCGCCCCAGGCCGGCGCCTGCCCCCGTCGACGCGCCCACCAGCCAGTGGCCGCGGTCAGCAGCACGGGGAGCAGCACCTGCGCGAGCACGCCGTGCGTCCAGCCGCGGCGAAAGGACACCGGCAGCGTGTCGGTCAGGAAGACCGCCACATCGATATCCGGGATGTTGGCGGCAATCATCAGCACCGCCATCGCATACGGCGTACGCCTCGCGAGTCCGGCCCGGCCCATCGCCGCGCCGGCCAGGGTATGACACAGGTTATCCACGCACCGCGCTCCCGATGGCTCAGGCGCCCTTCACCGTGATCGCGTCCGAGCGGAGATCCTTCCGCAGCACCTTGCCGACGTTCGACTTCGGCAGGTCGTCGCGAAAGACCACGATCTTCGGCACTTTGTACCCCGTGAGCGTTTCACGGCAGTGGGTGCGAATGTCTTCGTCGGTCAGCGAGGCATCCTTCCGAACGACATAGGCCACCACCCACTCGCCGGTGTCCTGGTCGGGCACACCCACGACCGCGCAGTCCAGCACCCCGGGGTGCGTCGCGATGGCCGCTTCTACCTCGTTGGGATAGACATTGAATCCGCTGACCAGAATCATGTCCTTCTTCCGGTCGACAATGAAGAAGTAGCCCTCGTCATCCATCTGGGCGATGTCGCCAGTGTGGAACCACCCGTCACGCAGGGCCTGCGCGGTCTCCTCGGGTTTTTCCCAGTAGCCCTGCATCACCTGTGGGCCCCGGACGACCACTTCACCCGGTGTTCCCGCCGGCACATCCCGCCCCTCATCGTCGACCAGCCGCACATCGGTGCCGGGCACCGGCACACCGATGGAGCCGCGCTTGACCCGATGGAAC
>JBIIDF010000198.1:0-5856 GCA_044238535.1 Vicinamibacterales bacterium | reverse complement strand
TGGCCGGCCATCCTGGCGATGCGCGATGCCATGCATCCCGAAGAGGACGTGGTGCCGCAGGGGCGCGAGGCCAGACGTGACCGACGCAGCGACCGGCGTGACGAGTCGCGCGACCGCGGCCGCGCACGCGGGGCCGCTCGGTCGGGGTCAGGCATGCCCCCGGGACGCGGGACTCCCCCGCAGATGACGAAGGCCCCCGATGGAGCCCTCGTCATATCAACGCCCAACACGGTGGCCGAGGACCTGTCGCAGGTGGACGAGCAGGCGTGGACGGAGCCTCCCGACGTCGAGGAGGTCTACGAGGCGGCAGAGGGCCAGGACGGCCCCTCGTTGTCGGCCGACGGACTGCTCGAAGAACTGGTCGGTCGCGACATCGCCACGCGCTTGCGTGCTCGCCATGCCGACCTGCTGACGCGCATCCGTGAACTGTCGTGTGACGACCAGGTGCGGGCCGACTGGCTGGCGCGCGCCGATGTCCTCGACCCGGACACGTGGGTGACTCCGCACGACGTTCTCGACGGCGTGCAGCACGCCGACCAGCGGTTCGACGAGTTCCGGCGCCGGCTCACCGGCCGCTAGCCGTGACGGGCCGCGTCCCGGGCGTGTTCCGCCGGCGATGGTCCTGTGGGCACCTCGTCGACCGCGGCATCGACGGCCCGACGCGCCATGCGTGACACCAGCACGGTCACCGCGACGGACGACCCCAGCCCCAGCGTCAGCAGCGTGTAGTAGACCCCGCCCCTGGGGGCGGTGGCCCCGGTGGCCAGAGAGGCCAGATCTCCGGCCACTTTTCCGGTGTACACATACATGGCGACCACGGGCAGCATGCCGATAGTGCCGGCCATGTAGTCGGCCAGCCGCACCCGGCTGAGGCCGAGGGCGTAGTTCAGCAAGACGTATGGGACAGCGGGCGAGAGCCGCAGCAGGGCCACCAGTCGGAACCCCTGGAGCTCCACCGCCCGGTCAATCGCGACGAGTTTGGGACTGGAGGCGAGGAGCGATTCGACCAGCGGTCTGGCCAGGTAGCGTGCGATGAGAAACGCGAAGGTGGCACCGATCGTCGCGCCAATCATGACGTAGAGCAGGCCGGCCCAGAACCCGAACAGCGCCCCTGAGGCAATCGTCAGGAGAAACGCGGGCGCCAAGACCACCGGCGCCAGGCTGTAGCCCGCGATGAAGACCACCGGTCCCCAGACGCCCAGCGACGCCACCCAGGCTGTGAAGCGGGGGAGCAGGTCGGGGGCCAGCCATGCCGTGGCACCGAGCACGACCACCCCCGCCACGGCGATGAACGGCTTGAGCAGGCGGAGGGCGAAGGGGGGCAGATGCATGCGCGCGATCATCTTCCCACACCGCATCCGGCCATATAATCGTGGCATGACCATCAGAGGACGCCGCTTGGGAGTGATGGCCGCCCTGCTGCTGTCGGGGGTGGTACTCGCCGCGCAACCCCCTGCCCCGCAGACCTCCGCGCCGCAGGCATCAACGCCGCAGGCCTCCACGCAGGAAGGGCAACCCACCTTCCGCGTCAATATCGACCTGGTCACGATGGACGCGATCGTGCGCAACGCCCAGGACCAGTTTGTGTCCGACCTCACCAAGGACGAGTTCCAGATCCTCGAGGACGGCGTCCCGCAGTCGATCACCTCGTTCACGATGGTGCACGGTGGCCGCGTGCACAACCTGCTCGAACCGCCACCGCCGCCGACGGACGAGGGCGTCATCCTGCCTCCAGCTCGGCCCCGGAACGACACCACCGGACGCATCTTCCTCATCATCGTCGACGACCTGCATCTCGACTTCAGGAACACGGGCCGCATCCGCGATTTGTTCAAGCGGATGCTGCGCGACCTGGTGCACGAAGGCGACATGTTCTCGATCGTGTCGACGGGACCTTCGTCGCTGGCTATTGACCCCACGTACGACCGCAAGGTGCTCGAGGAATCCATCAAGAGGATTACGGGGAACGGCCTGCGGTCGGCCGACATCATTCAGGGGGCTGAGAGCGCCCAGGGACCGAGCGAAGTGCGCTACCGGGCCCACGTGGCGTTCTCAACCGCGTTCGACATGCTGCGGCAGCTCGAGAAAATCACCAATCGCCGCAAGGCGGTGGTCTGGGTCAGCAACGGCTACGACTTCAACCCCTTCGCCGAGTCACGACTCGGGGAGGACCCGGTGTTCGGCGGACGCATGGGACAGACGCGCGAGGAAGGTCAGGAGCTGAACCGGACCTTCAACAACGGTCAGCAGTTTGCCGACGCCGATCTGGCCCGCGAACTGGCCGAGGTCACCCGCACCGCGAACCGCGCCAACGCCACGCTCTACACGATCGACCCCCGTGGGTTGGTCGCCGGCCAGGAAATGGACGAGCAGATGAGCGCCGTCGAGTTCAACACGTATGTCAGGAAGACGCAGGACAGTCTGCGGGTGCTGGCCGATGAGACCGGCGGCATTGCCGTGGTGAACCAGAACGATTTCACCAAGGCGCTCAAGCGCATCGACGCCGAGACGAGTGATTACTACGTCCTCGGCTACTACTCGACGAACCCCGATCCGCTCAAGCGCACCCGCCGCGTCGAAGTGAAGGTGACACGTCCGTCGACGTCCGTGATCTCGCGCACATCCTATTCGCTGCGGCAGGGGGCCAGCGGCCCCACCCAGAAGTAGACCCGCTCGCGGCCCTGCACATGCAGGGCCGCGGTTGGCGCCTGGCTCGGCTATGGCGCCAGACGCAGCTTCGGCTTCACCCGCTCGAACGCCCGGATGGTTTCCTGAACAGCGCGCGGCGTGCGGCTCATCCTCGGATAGACCCACCCGGTGTCGCGCACCAGTGACCGGCCCTCGATGCGCGCGCAGTGCAGCTGCCCGCTGGCGACCTCGCGGGCGACGGCCTGGTAGGGAATGATGCTGATGCCGACCCCGTGGCGGACCATCGCCTTGATGATTTCCACGTTCTCGGTTTCCATGACGATGTCCGGTTCAATGCGCGCCGACACAAAGAACTCCTCGATGGCGCGGCGTGTGTTCGACCCCGCCTCGAACAGCACAAACGGCTGACGCACCAGGTCGGAGGGCAGCACCTTCCGCTTGCGTGCCAGCGGGTGCTTGGCGGGCATGATCAGCAGCAGCTCTTCCTGCAGCACCGGCACGGTGACCATGTCCGGTTGGTCGATGGGCAGCGTCAGCAGGGCCAGATCGCCCGTGCCAGCCCGCAGCCGCTGCAGGCAGTTGTCGGTACTGGCCGACACGACCTTGAGGTCGACGCTGGGATGCTGTCGCTTCAGCTCGGTCAGCAGGCTCGGAAACACGTAGAGACACACGGTCATGCCCCCGAGGACGCGAATCGTGCCGCGCAGCGATTCCTGACTGTCGGTGATGGACGCGATCGTGTCGTTCAGATCCTGAAAGACCCGGTGGCTCAGCTGCAGCAGGGCCTCACCGGCCGGTGTGATGCGGATGCGGCGGCCAATGCGCAGGAAGACTGGCTCCTTCAGCTCCTCTTCGAGCAGGATGATCTGCCGGCTGATCGCCGACTGCGAGACTTGCAGCTTGTGTCCGGCGGCCGTGAATGACCCCGTCTCGGCAATGGCCTTGATGATTTCCAGCTGGCGCAGATCCACGGCGTCCTCCCTGAGGCCTCAGAGCATATATCCGCCACAGAGATGGATACAATAGATGCGTCAGGGAAATGAGATGGCATCCTGAGGCGGGTCGTACGCCTGCTGGACCCGATCGACCGCGGCACTCAGGTAGCCGGCATCGAGGTCGCCGCCGATGAAGTCGACGCCCAGCCGTGCGGCCGCCACGGCCGAACTGCCCAGGCCGAGGAACGGGTCGACCACCAGACGGATCCGGTCGAGGCCGTGCAGCCGCAGGCACTGCTCGGGCAATCGGACCGGAAACGTGGCCGGATGCGGACGTTCGCGGTCCCGGCTCTGAATCGTCTCGTAGGGAATGAACCAGGTGTTGCCGCGGCATCGCACGTCGCGTCCGGTGCCGGCCCACCGGGCCACGTTGGACTTGTCCTGGTAGGGCACGCCGATGGCGAGGCGGTCGAGCGGGGTCTGGCCTGCGGGCGTGAAGTGGAACACGTATTCGTGACAGTCGTTCACGAAACGTCCGCTGTTGATCGGTTTGTAGTGGCCCAGCGCCAGGTCGCGTGTGAGGCCCGCGCCGCGTCCTGCCGTCTCATGGTCAATCGCGATGGATTTGACCCAGTGGATGACGTTCTGCAACTGCAGATGGCCGCGCGCCGCCTGTGCGACCTCGAACGGAATCCACGGATCCGAGGGCTTCCCCCCGACGTTGAGAAACAGGGAACCATCCGGGGCCAGCACCCGGGCCACAGCGGCCACCCATTGTCCGGTCCAGTCGAGATAGTCGGCCCGGGGCAGGTCGTCGGCAAAGCTGCGATAGCGGATGCCCAGATTGTAGGGGGGCGAGGTGACCACCACCGACACGCTGTGTGGGTCGAGCGCGGCCAGCATCTCGAGCGCATCACCCTGCAGAAACGTCAGCGAGTGTGGCCCCGGTGTGAGGGTGGCAAAGGGGCGGGACAGACGCGGCATGACGCGTCTGCCATTGTAGGTCGAAGTGTTCGGACGGTCAGGAGGCGTAGCGTTCGGCTCGTGCGAACCGCTCCCGGTCGGGCCGGACCGGCTGATTGCGGCGATGGGCGGCACTGCTGCAGCCATGGCCCTTCTCTTCCACGTAGATGACCTCGCGGGCGGTCGTGACCTCGTGGTAGCGGCCGACAACACAGCCGCATGGCAGTGAGCCGAATCCCAGCAAACGGACGACGCTCATGGCAATCCCTCTCTGAACGGAGAAGCAATGTTCGTGCCGCAGCAACCAATCACTGCGGAATACCTCTTCCGAGGGGAATCGGCATCCTCGGCCATGTCCTGACGACCGGAACTTACACGCTGGACGGGTCGAGTGTGTAAGTTCGTCCGAGTGAGCCACCGCCCCTGTGAGGGGTGGTGGGCCTCATGGGAGCGCGGCGGTGACGGCTGCGAGTCCCTGTCGGGCACCGTCATTGTTCGGGTCAATCGTCAGGGCTTCGACAAACAGGCGACGGGCCTCGTCGAGATTTCCCGCGTCGTGCTCGAGGGTGGCGAGATTGGCATATGTCGCCGGGGCGCGCGGGTCGAGCGCCAGGGCCTTGAGAAAGGCGGCCCGAGCCTGCTCGCGCTGGCGCAACGAGGCCAGCGAGGCCCCGAGAATGTTGGCGGCCCGGGCGTGTCGTGCATCCGCCGCCAGCGCCGCCGAGGCTTCACGCGCCGCGATGTCCGGGCGCTGCTGCAGGTAGGCCAGCATCGCAGAGTAATAGCGGGTGTCGGCCAGGGACGGCCGTTCCCCACGCAGGCGCGCCACCACCGGGGCCAGCCGTTCGGCATCGCTCATATCCGCGAGGATCGACGCGAACTGCACCAGGGCGTCGACGTTGCCGGGCTGTTCCTGCACGGCACCGAAGGCCAGGCGGCCCGCATCGTTCCAGCGGCCCTGCGAGGCGGCGAGTCGTGACAGTGCGAGCCGTGCCGGAATATTGCCAGGTACACCTGCCAGCTCGCTCAGACGGCGCCGTGCCTCGTCAATGCGGGCGCTGCCGACGGCACTGCGAATGAGACCTTCGAGGGCGGCACTGTCGGTAGGGCTCAGGGTCAGTGCGCGGACGAACAGGTCGAACGCTGGACGGAACGCATCTGCGGCGAGCAGCATCTGCGCCACGTCGCGCCACTCGGCGCCGGAGGCCTGGGCCTCGAGCGCCTGTAGTGCGGCCGGTCGGGGCGTGGCGCTGGCCAGCGCCCGCAGGGCGGCGGCGTTGTCGGGCCGTGCCGCACCGAAGATACTCTG
>JBIIDF010000197.1:0-5873 GCA_044238535.1 Vicinamibacterales bacterium | reverse complement strand
CACGCCTCCATCCGAACCTGACCAGTCACGGTTCGTCTTCGTGGAACCTCGGGTCGATACACCTGCGCCACGGGCCCCGAATCGCGCCGAGCTCTCTGATGTCGACCGCGAATCGCGGACCATGGAGCGGGCGCCTGTGCCGGAGAACCCGTTGCCGTTCGCACGGGGAAACACGACCGACCGGGTCGAATCGAGTCCCGAAGAGCGCATGCGTGGCAAGGGCCCAGCGGAGCAACCCGCGCCCGAGGCTCCCGCCGTCGACGTGCCCCTGCGTCAGGCCGACACTCTGGCGGACGGTCGCCTCTCGGCGCCGCGTCCCCCGCAGCCTGCCGCGCCTCCGCCCGGGGGGCAACTCGGCGATGCGCTCCGGAACCTGCAACGCTACGTCGACCGCGAGTCATTCGACAACCAGAAAGGCGGCATGCAGGAATTCGGTCCTGCTATTCAGTTTGATACCAAGGGCGTGGAATTCGGCCCCTGGGTGCGGCGGTTCATTGCCCAGGTCAAACGCAACTGGTTTGTGCCGTATGCGGCGATGTCGCTCCGTGGGCGCGTGGTGATCACCTTCAACGTGCATCGGAACGGCGCACTCACCGACGTCACCATCGTGCAGCCGTCGCCAGTGGAGTCGTTCAACCTGGCGGCACGCAACGCCCTGCTGTCGTCGAATCCCACCGCAGCGCTGCCACCCGAGTATCCTGACGACAAGGCGTTTTTCACGGTGACGTTCTACTACAACGAGTCGCCGGACGGACGTCCTCCGCAGGAGTGACGACGCGCATGCCGGTGCTGCTGGCCGTGCTCGGGCCGACGGCCACGGGCAAGAGTGCGTTGGGGCTGACCCTGGCCGAGCGGCTCGGAGGCGAGATTCTCAACTGCGATTCGACGGCGGTATTCCGCGGGTTTGATATCGGCACCGACAAGGTGCCGGCCTGCGACCGGCGTGGTATTCCGCATCACCTGATTGACATTGCCGACCCCACCGACGACTACAGTGCTGCGGACTATTCCCGCGACGCGGCAGCCGCGGTCGCGGCCATCCTGGCACGGGGACGGGTGCCCGTGCTGGTCGGGGGGACAGGGTTTTACTTCCGGGCGCTCACACGGGGATTGTTTCCGGGGGTGCCTCGCGACCCCGACCTGCGGGCGCGACTCGAGCAGGTCGGGCGGCGGGGCGGTTCCGCACGGTTGCATCGCGTGCTACACCGGGTTGACCCGCCATCGGCCGCCCGCATTCAACCCGCTGACCGGAAGCGGGTGATCCGGGCGCTGGAGGTCTATTTCAAGACCGGCCGTCCGCTGACGCAGCATTTCGCCGACACGGTGTCTCCGCTCCCCCCGACGGTGCGCGTGGTGAGTCTGGCGCTGCAGTTGCCGTACCCCGACCTGCTGCCGCGGCTCCAGCGCCGCGTGGACCAGCAGTTCGATTCGGGGTTGCTCGACGAGATGCGCGGGACTCTGGCCCGCGGCGTGCCAGCGACGGCGCGACCGTTCACGGGCCTGGTGTATCGCCAAGCGCTCGAGCACCTGCAAGGGCTGCGGGACGAGGCGTCGACGCGCGCGTTGATCGTGCAGGAAAACCGTCGGTATGCACGGAGGCAGCTGACCTGGTTCCGCCAGGATCCTCAGCTACAATGGTTCGAGGGGCCGGGTGAGTCCGGCGACGTGCAGGCCCGCGTGATGACCTGGCTGGACAGCCAGAGCGTGACCGCGTAACCGGGGGTCGTAGTTCGATGTCCGATTCCAAGTCAGGCACACCAAACATTCAGGATGTCTTCCTGAACTACGCCCGTCGCGAGCGCCTCACGGTCGTCGTCCACTTGCTGGACGGCCGGGAACTGGAATCGCGCATCAAGAACTTCGACCGCTTCGCGGTGATTGTGGAACACAACGGGGTCGACCATCTGGTGTTCAAGCACGCCATCGCCACGATTCGGACTCCGCGCAGCGTACCGAATTATTTCGCCTCTCACCATCCCTGATGCCCCGGTTCCGTCGTGCCATTGTGATCGTCCTCGACAGCGTTGGGGCAGGCGCACTGCCTGACGCGGCCGACTACGGCGACGAGGGCAGTCACACCCTGGGGCACATCTGCGAGCAGGTGACCATCACGGTCCCGACGCTGGCTCGTCTCGGACTTGGCTGTGCCGTGGCGCTGCGTGGCGTGCCCTGTGTGGGGACGCCCGACGCCGCCTATGGCCTGATGGCTGAGCGCTCCGCGGGCAAGGACTCGGTGACGGGGCACTGGGAACTGATGGGGCTGGTGCTGGCTCGACCGTTTCCGATATTTCCATCGGGCTTTCCAGCGTCACTGATTGAGGCGTTCGAGGCCCGCATCGGACGGCCGTCACTAGGAAATGTCGTGGCATCGGGCACCGAGATCATCGAGCGGTTGGGACCTGCCCATCAGGCCACCGGATATCCGATTGTCTACACCTCGGCCGACAGTGTCTTTCAGATCGCGGCCCATGAGCAGGTCGTACCTGTGGCGCAACTCCACGAATGGTGTCACGCGGCCTATGCGCTGGCGGTGGAGGGGATGGGTCTTGGACGGGTCATCGCTCGGCCCTTTGTGGGCGAGGCGGGTCGCTATGTGCGCACGGCCAACCGTCACGACTATGCCATGCCTCCGACCGGGCCCACCCTGCTGGACCGGTTAACCGAGGCGGGATGTGCCCTCACCACCATCGGCAAGGTGAGTGACCTGTTCGCCGGTCGAGGTACGGGGCGCAGCATCCCCACGGCCTCTGATGCCGCCGGGATGGACGCGTTGGCCGACGTGATGATGAGGCAGGACGAGGGATTCATTTTCGCCAACCTGGTTGACTTCGATACGAAGTACGGCCATCGCAACGACGTCGTCGGCTACGCCCGAAACCTCGAGCAGTTTGACCGACGGCTGGCAGACGTGTTGCCGCGCCTCGGGCCTGAGGACCTGCTGGTGGTGACCGCCGACCACGGCAATGATCCCGCCACGCCCAGCACCGACCACTCGCGCGAATACGTGCCGCTGCTCTGCACTGGTCCCCGTGTGCGCGTGGGGCACTCCCTCGGCACACGCGCGACATTTGCCGATCTCGGACAGACCCTGGCCGACAATTTCGGCGTCCGTCCGCTGGGCGCGGGCACCAGTTTCCTCGGAGACCTGCAGTGACGATTCGTGAAGAGCTTGAGGCGCGCGAGCGTGCTGCGCTGGCCGGCGAGGCGGCGAAAAGTGGAGACAGTCGCGGGCGGGTGCGGCCGGAGCCCGAGGATCCCGTGCGCCCCGCGTTTCACCGCGATCGTGACCGGATCATTCACACCAAGGCCTTCCGCCGGCTCAAGCACAAGACTCAGGTATTTTTTTCGCCGCAGGGGGACCATTACCGCACCCGGCTCACGCACACTCTGGAGGTGTCCCAGATTGCGAGAACGATGGCCAAGGTGCTCCGGCTGAACGAGGACCTGACCGAGGCCATTGCACTGGGCCATGACCTGGGACACACACCGTTCGGGCACGCGGGTGAGCGGGTGCTGAGTCGCCTGGTGCCCGGTGGCTTCGAGCACTACGAGCAGAGCCTGCGCATCGTGGATGTCCTCGAGCGTGACCGGGCCGGCCTCAATCTGACGTGGGAAGTCCGCGACGGCATTGCCCGTCACTCCAAGGGGAAAAACGGATTGCCGGTGGGGTCTCCGCCGGACCAGCGGGCCTCGACGGTGGAGGGCCAGTTGGCCCGGGTGGCCGACATCGTCGCCTATGTCAATCACGACATCGACGATGCGGTGCGGGCCGGAATCATTCAGGAAGACGCGCTGCCGGGTCACGCGGTGACGCTGCTGGGACGCACGCCGTCCGAGCGCATTGGGACGCTCGTGACGGATGTGGTCACCCAGACGTTGGCGGGAGGGCTGGCGGAGGTGCGGATGACCCCCGAGGTGCTGCAGGCGATGCTTGACCTCCGGGCGTTCATGTTCGAGGCGGTGTACGAGAACCCCACGGCGACGGCCGAGTTCGCCAAGGCCGACGGCATCCTGGGGGGGCTTTGGGAACGGGTACGGCAGGCCCCCGGGCAGTTCCTGGACCCGCGGACGGTCGAGGACGAGGGGCTGGACCGGGCCGCGCAGGACTTCCTGGCCGGGATGACCGACCGGTATGCGGTCAACCTGTTCGAGCAGCTGTTCATTCCGAAGCCGTGGGTGCGGCTGACTGACGGCGACCGCGTGCTATAATCGGCCGTTTGATGCGGCTGGATCTTTCGCACCTTCGACAGGCAGAGACGCCGGTCGACCGCCAGTATGCGCCGGATGCGTTCGGGACGACCCACGAGGAGTTTCGCGTGGTGTCACCCGTGCAGCTGTCGCTGGTGGTGCGCAAGGATCACGAACGCTACCGCCTGGTCGGGCAGTTGCAGGCCACGCTCGAACTGACGTGCAGTCGATGTCTCGAGCCGTTTGCGCAGCCAGTGACGGTGCCGTTTGACCTCCGTTACTTTCCGGAAGGGGCCGACGTGGCGCCTTCAGGAGGTGAGGAGGGCGAGTCGCGCGTAGAGGACAGCGATACGTCGGTGTCGTTTTACCGCGACGAAGAGATTGACTTGGAAGCGCTGATGCTTGAACAGTTCTATCTGGCGCTGCCGATGAAACCGCTGTGTCGCGAGGCCTGCAAGGGGTTGTGTGCCCAGTGCGGTGCCAACTTGAATGAAGCCCCCTGCCAGTGTGCGTCGGGATGGACCGACCCCCGTCTGGCAGGTTTGAAGTCGTTACTGACTGAACGAAAGCACGACGATGCCTAATCCCAAACGACGTCATTCGAAGACCCGAGGCCGGAAGCGCCGGACGCACGACGCCCTGACGGCCACCACGGCAGGCCGCTGCCCGCAGTGCAGCGAGCCCAAGGCCGCCCATCAGGTCTGCAAGTTCTGCGGCTACTACCGCGCACGCCAGGTGCGGGCGGTCGACGAAGAATAGTCCTGCGGGTCCGATGCGCATCGCGGTAGACGCCATGGGGGGCGACTTCGCCCCCCGTCGTCCCGTGGATGGGGCGCTGGCAGCTGCGCGGCACCTGGGCGTCGGCATCGACCTGATTGGCCGGGCCTCGGCCATCCGCGACGAGCTTATCCGGCACCCGGACGCCGGGCGTCTGGACGTGCGCGTCGTGGACGCGCCCGACGTGCTGGGTATGGACGAGTCGGCGGCGCAGGCACTCCGGCGCAAGCCCCGTTCGTCCATCATGGTCGCGACGGCCCGGGTGGCCACGGGTGAGTCCACGGCAGTGGTCTCGGCCGGGCACACCGGTGGGAGTGTTGTCGCCGCACATACCCTATTGGGCATGCTGGAGGGCATCGACCGTCCGGCGCTGGCCCCGGTCGTGCCCACCGGGGACGGGTCAGCGGTGTTGCTCGACGCCGGAGCGACCGTGGAATGTCGTCCCCAGCATTTGGCACAGTTCGCCCTGCTCGGTGTCGCCTATGCGAAGTCTGCGCTCGGCGTGGCGAACCCTCGGGTCGGGTTGCTCTCGATTGGCGAAGAGCCATCGAAGGGCACCGAGCTGACGCGCGAAGCCTTCCGTCTCATTCAGCAGTTGCCTGTGACGTTCGTCGGTAACGTCGAGCCTCGCGGCGTGTTTCAGGGCGCGGTCGATGTCGCGGTGGCCGACGGCTTCACCGGCAATCTGGTGCTCAAGATGAGCGAGGGCGTCGTCGAGATGGTGGAGGGCCTGCTCAAGCGCGAGCTGCAGAGTACCTTTTCGAGCCAGATGGGCTATCTGTTGTCGCAGCGGGCGTTTCGCCGGTTCCGGCGCCGGATTGACTATTCCGAGTATGGCGGGGCGCCGTTGCTCGGCGTGCGTGGCGTGATGGTCGTGGCCCATGGACGCTCGTCCGTGAAGGCGATCC
>JBIIDF010000196.1:0-5875 GCA_044238535.1 Vicinamibacterales bacterium | reverse complement strand
TGAAGGCGCTGGGCATCCGGCCGCGCCGCACCATCCGCCTCGTGCTGTTCACCAACGAGGAAAACGGCTTGCGTGGTGGCACGGCCTATCGCGACGCCTACCTGAAGGCCGCCGGCGCACACGTGCTGGCCATCGAGTCGGACTCAGGCGTGTTTCAGCCCGCCCGCCTGGCGTTCAGCGGGTCAGAGTCGGCGCGCCGTATCATCGCCGACATCGGCACCCTGCTCGCGCCCATCGACATGCAATACGTGGGACCCGGTGGGGGCGGGGCAGACATCGGCCCCATTGCCGAAGCGGGTCGCGTGCCGATGATGGCCTACAGCGGCGACTCGACCAAGTACTTCACCATCCATCACACGCCGGCCGACACCGTCGAGCGCATTCCCCCCGAGGATGTCTCGAACGCCGCCGCGGCCCTGGCCGTGATGACCTACGTCGTCGCCGAAATGCCCGAACGCCTGCCGCGCTGAAGGGGGGCGGGCCTGCGGCAGTTTGACGCATGAGCAACGGGAGCGACGACGCGCACAATGAGGGCGTGTCGTCACCACTCGCCACCCCTGTCGTCACTGCGGCCTGGCTGGTGCAGTTCCGCTGGTGGGTCATCGCCGGGGCTGTCGTCGCGCTGACGGCCTCGACATGGCTGCTGTCGGCGCTGCTGCCACTGGGCTGGGTCGCGGCGCTGCTGGCCGTCCAGTTCCTCAGCAATCTGTGGCTGTGGCGTCGGCAGCACGAGCGCGAGGGTCTGGAACGGCGCATGGGTGGCTGCCTGCTGCTCGATGTGGGCATCCTGACCGCACTGATGCTCGCCACCGGCGGGCCTTCCAATCCGTTCACGATCAGCTATCTCGTCTACATCACCCTGGCGGCCGTGACCCTCAACGCCCGGTGGGCGTGGGCGGTGGCCGCGACGTCGACGCTCGGATACGGATTGCTGTTCATTACGCCCCTGCGCACCACCATCGACCCGCCTGCGGCGCATGGGGCCATGGGGCCCGACCTCGGGCATCAGGTCGGCATGGGCGTGGCGTTCGCGGTGGCGGCGATTCTCACGGCGGCCTTTGTCACCCGTATCCGGCGGGCCCTCGAGGAACGCGAGCGGGCGCTGGCAGAAGCGCAACGGGTCGCCGCGCAGCAGGAGCGCCTGGCGTCGCTCACCACCCTGGCGGCAGGCGCGGCCCACGAACTGGCGACGCCCCTCGGTGCCATCGCCGTCGCCTCGCGTGAACTCGACATTGCCGCGTCGGCACCCGGCGTGCCTCCGGCGCTGGCCGAGGATGCCCGCCTGATCCGGTCGCAGGTGGAACGCTGTCGCGAGATTCTCGATCAGATGAGCGGGCGCGCAGATGCGTCGGTGGCACACGAGGCCCAGCGCGTGTCGGCACAGGATCTCGTGGAAGAGGCCCTGCTGACACTGACGGACGAGGCCCGCGCGCGTGTGTCGGTGCGCATGTCGCCCGAGGCGCCGCTGGTGTCGGTTCCGCTGGCATCGGCCTCGCGCGCCCTGCGCACCCTCATCAGAAATGCCCTCGACGCCTCGTCTAACGGCCGGGGCGTCCTGGTGGCGGCCGGTGCTGACGCCGGGGGGACGCGCTTTGATGTGGTCGACCAGGGCTCCGGCATGGCTCCTGATGTGCTGGCCCGGGCCGGCGAGCCGTTCTTCACCACCAAGCCGGTGGGCAGCGGATTCGGCCTGGGCGTGTTTCTCGCGCGTACGTTCGCGGAACGATGGGGCGGCACCTTGCGGCTCGATTCGACCCCGTTGCGGGGAACGCGCGCCACCCTGTGGTTGCCGGCCGCGGGTCCGCACGAGGGGCACTCCTGACGATGTCTGACGCGCAGAGCCTGCTGATTCTTGATGATGACGAGGTGTTCGCCACGCGGATGGCGCGGGCGCTCGACGCCCGCGGCTTCGAGGTCACGCGCGTGGGAACCGTCGAGGCGGCCCTCCAGGCGGCGCAGCACGACAGTCCGGAGTGCGCGCTTATCGACCTGCGTCTGCCCGACGGACATGGGCTCGATGTGGTCGCGGCGCTCCACGCGATCGACGCCACCACCCGCATCGTGGTGCTGACCGGCTACGGCGCGATCGCCACGGCCGTCGAGAGCCTCAAGCGGGGCGCCGCCGACTATCTGACCAAGCCGGTCGACGCCGATCAGGTAGCGACGGCGCTGCGCGGAAGCGGCGCGGACGCCGGAGTGTCGCGCGAGTTCACCGTGCCCTCATTGGCGCGTGTCGAGTGGGAACACATCCAGCGTGTGCTGACCGACTGCCAGGGAAACGTGTCACACGCCGCGCGCGTGCTCGGGTTGCACCGACGGTCGCTGCAGCGCAAGCTGTCGAAGTTTCCCGTGCAGCGCTGAGGGGGGCTGGCGCACGCACGGGTGGTGGCATACTGAGTCGCCGACCGACAGCGGTTCGGCGTGGAGATGCAGATGCACACGATGATGAAGAACGTCGGACTTGCCCTCGTGCTGGCCCTCACCGTGACCGCCAGCACGCGGGCATCGCAGGCCCAGCCGTCGGCCTCGGAGGCCTGGGTCGCGGCTCCGGCAGCGGGGGGCACCACGGCGCTTGGCTATGTGTCGATCGACAATCCCACGATGTACGAGATCTACGTGGTCAGTGTGTCGAGTGAGGTCGCCGGTTCGGTTGAGATGATGCAGGGCACGCCCGACGCCCCGACGGTGGTGAAGGAACTGGCCGTCGCCTCGTTCGGTGGCGTGGCCCTCAAGCCGGGAGGCATGTTCCTCAGGCTGTCAGGCCTGAAGCAGCCTCTCGCGGCGGGCGACCAGGTCGCCCTCGTCCTGACGACCGACGGCGGCGTGGCGATGAAGGTGACGGCCGAGGTGCGCCGACCCTGAACGACAGAAGCCGGCCCCCTCGCGCGGAGAGAGCCGGCTTCCGTGCCTGAATGCTGACGAGGACCCGGCTCAGCCCTTGAGCCGCTTGTTGACCTCGGCCCAGTTGATCACATTCCAGAACGCCCCGATGTAGTCGGCCCGCCGGTTCTGATACTTCAGATAGTAGGCGTGTTCCCACACGTCGAGGCCGATGATGCCGCGCTTGTTTTCCATCGACGGCGTGTCCTGGTTCGCCGTGCTGTGGATGACCAGCTTGCCGTTCTCGTCACTGAGCCACGCCCAGCCGCTGCCGAAGCGACCGGTCGCCGCCGCGGCGAACATCTCCTTGAACTTGTCGAAGCTGCCGAAGCTGCCGTTGATGGCATCGGCAATGGCGCCGGTGGGCGCCCCGCCCGCATTCGGGGCCAGCAGGGTCCAGAACTGCACGTGGTTCCAGTGGCCACCGCCGTTGTTGCGGATGCCGGTGCGGATGTTCTCGGGCACCTGATTGAGATTCTTCAGCATCTCGTCGAGCGGCATCTTGCCGGCCGCCCCTGCGGTGGCCACGAGGTTGTTCAGGTTGGTCACGTACGTCTGATGATGCCGGTCGTGGTGAATCTGCATCGTCATCGCGTCGATGTGCGGCTCGAGGGCGGCGAACGGATAGGCCAGCGCGGGCACGGTGTACGGACCCGTGGGTGCGGCCGGTGCCTGTGCAGTGGCACCCAGCACGGCACCGCCGCGTGAGAGCATCAACCCGCCAAGACCCAGCGTGGAGAACATCTGTCGTCGTGTCAGTGTCATCGGGGCAACTCCGCGAAAAAAGGGGACGCGCCAGTCTACACCCGCACGTATAGTGACACCATGCGCTGCACCCGTTACGCCGCCGTTACGACGCTGCTGCTCTGCGCAGGGGTGCAGGCCCATGCGCAGCCCGCCAGACGTGCCATCACCATCGACGACCACTCGCGCCTGCAGGCGGTGTCCGACCCGCAGCGGTCGCCCGATGGCCAGTGGGTGGCCTATACCCTGACGACCGTCGATGCCGAGAAGGATCGCCGCAACACCGACATCTGGATGGTGAAGTGGGACGGCTCGGAACGGCTGCAACTGACCTCCTCGCCCGACGGCGAATCGTCCCCCCGGTGGAGCCCCGACGGCAGATATCTCGCCTTCGTGGCGTCGCGAGGCAGCGAGGACGACAAGAAGCGCGGCGCTCAGATCTGGCTGCTGAACCGTGCCGGTGGTGAGGCGCAGAAGGCCAGCGATGTGAAGGGCGGCGTGTCCGATATCCAGTGGTCGCCCGACAGCACGCGCATCGCCTTTGTCATCACCGACGAGAATCCCGACGATGAGCCCGAGAAGAAAGAGGGCTGGAAACGCAAGACGCCGCCGCCGATTGTGATCGACCGGTATCACTTCAAGCAGGACCGCCAGGGCTATCTCACGCGCCAGTACAGCCACCTCGCGGTGTTCGACCTGGCGGCGCGCACGCACACGGTGATCACCAGCGGCCAGGTGGACGACGAGAGCCCGGCGTGGTCGCCTGACGGCACGCGTCTGGCCTTCCTGAGCAAGCGGGCCCATGCCGACCCCGACCGCACCGTGAACACCGACGTCTGGATGGTCGAGGCACGCGCCGGGGCCGCGCCCCAGCAGGTGACCGCGACCCCCGAAGCCGAAGCCGGGCGACCGCAGTGGAGTCCCGACGGCACGCGACTGGCGGTGCTGACGGGCGATACCGACAGAAATTTCGCCTACGACCTGAACAAACTGGCAGTGTTCGCCGCTCCCTCCGGACCGGCTGCGCCTCTCGCGACGCTGCCGCTCTTCATGACGCAGCTGGATCGTGCCGTGGCCAGTCCGCAGTGGGTGAACAACGGGGCCGAAATCGCGTTTCTGCTGCAGGACGACCGCCGGCAGCAGGTGGCGACCGTGCCGACGGCGCGCGTGGCGACTCGAGGGGTCGAGCCCATCACCACGGGCGAGCGGGTCATCCGGGCCGTCAGCCCCGGGCGTGATGGTCACTACGCCGTCCTGATGTCGACGCCGACAGCGCCGGCCGAGATCTATGCGCTGGAGGGCCGTCAGCTGCGTCCGCTGACGTCGCACAACGCAGCGCTGATGGGCGAACTGCAACTGGCCACCACCGACGATCTCCAGTCGAAGAGTCAGGACGGCACCGAGGTGCACGGCCTCATCGTCAAACCGGCCGGGTATCGGCAGGGGACGCGCTATCCGACCGTGCTGTATATCCACGGCGGGCCGAATGCGCAGGACGAGCATGCGTTCTCGTTCGACCGGGAAGTGCTGGCGGCCCAGGGGTTCGTGGTGCTGGCCATCAACTACCGCGGCAGTGCAGGTCGGGGCGCGGCGTATCAGAAGGCCATCCATGCCGACTGGGGGCGTCTGGAAGTGATGGACCTGCTGGGGGCCGTGGACGAGGCGGTGCGTCAGGGCATTGCCGACCCGCAGCGCCTGGGCATCGGCGGATGGAGCTACGGGGGCATTTCCACCAACTACACCATCGCCAGCGACACCCGGTTCAAGGCGGCCATCAGCGGCGCCGGGAGCGCGATGCAGTTCGGGATCTACGGCGTCGACCAGTACATCGTGCAATACGACCAGGAGATGGGCCCGCCCTGGAAGAATCCTGGCGTCTGGACCAAAGTGTCCTATCCGTTCCTGCACGCCGATCGCATCCGGACGCCAACGCTGTTCATGGGGGGCGAGAAGGATTTCAACGTGCCCATCATGGGCAGCGAGCAGATGTATCAGGCCCTGCGCAGCCTCGGGGTGCCGACCGAACTGGTGATCTATCCGGGGCAGTTCCATGGGCTGACGGTTCCCAGTTACGAGCGGGACCGACTGCAGCGGTACGTGGCGTGGTTCAGCCGGTATCTGCAGCCGGGCCCGTCTTCGTCCGCCCCCTGAACGAGGCGGCATCACCGAGGCAATCTGCGTGGTAACATGCCAATTCTGAGACAGAATCTCAGAATTGCGCATGAGCCCCAGTTCGCATCGATTGCTTGCC
>JBIIDF010000195.1:0-5876 GCA_044238535.1 Vicinamibacterales bacterium | reverse complement strand
AGGGCGCCACCGTGCTGGCTGCTCCGGCCCTGGAAGCGGCGGCTCGTCAGGTTGGGCGCGAGAACGTCTATTTCATGGTCCTGGCCGAAAACCGGCCGATTCTGGACGTACTCGACCTCGTGCCGCCGGCCAACATCATCGCCGTCCCCACCGGCGGGCTGGTGCGCACCGTTCGCGGGTTGCTGCAGGCCGTGGCGCGTGTTCGTCAGCTGCAGATGGATGCCGTCATCGATTACGAGCTGTTCTCACGGGCGTCGGCCGTCCTCGCGTATCTGAGTGGTGCACCGCGGCGGATTGGGTATCACGCCTTTCACGGCGATGGTCCCTGGCGGGGCGACCTCATGACGCACCGGCTCGTCAGCAATCCCCACCTGCACATGCAGACGGTGATGTCGGTCATGGTCGAGGCCGTGACGCGCGACCCGGAGCTGCTGCCGGCGCTGGACCTCGACGTATCCTCGATGGACACCCGGCTGACATCGTTCAGGCCCTCGGCACAGGAGTGTGACGCCGTGCGCCGCACCCTCGGCGAGATGACCGGACAGCGTCCCTGGCGTCCCCTGGTGTTGCTCAACGCCAATGCCAGTGATCTGCTGCCGTTGCGGCGCTGGGACAGCCAACGCTACGTGGCTCTCGCCCGACGCCTGCTCGCCGAGTATCCGGATATCCACATCGCGTTCACGGGCGCCCCGTCGGAAGCCCCGGCGGTGGAGCCCCTGGTGAGGGCGGTGGCCCATCCCCGCTGCTTCTCCATGGCTGGCCGCACGACGATGCGGGAATTGCTGGTGCTGTATACGCTGGCGGATGTGCTCGTCACGAACGACAGCGGTCCCGCACACTTTGCGGCCCTGACCGACATCGATGTCATCACGCTCTTCGGACCCGAGACGCCGGCGGTCTTTGGCGTGCGGGGCCCCAGGAGCCATATCCTTCATGCGGGTCTGCCCTGCAGCCCCTGTGTGAACGCCGCCAACAACCGGTTGTCGGCCTGCACCAACAACCTGTGCATGCAGGCCATCTCGGTCGATGCGGTGAACGACCAGCTGCGCCGCGTGCTGCAGCAGCGGTCTGCACAGTCCCGGGCCTAACAGCCTGGCGCTGGGCCTGTTCGTATCGGCCCCGGCGCAGGGGCGACACAGGCGGTTCCGGTCGAGGCCTCGGGCCGGTGCTTACAGCCCCGGGACCAGGCCTCGCGCGCGAAGCAGGCTCTCGTAATGTCTCGGGAGCACGCGCCCGGTACCCGAGTCCGACATGATGTCGTCCCGATCAGGCACAAATTCGAGCGTGGCAAAGCCCTCCGGACCGAGGTCGCGATAGCCCCGGAAGTAGGCATCGGGAAATCCCAGCAGGTGCCCGAACTCGTGCGCCAGCGTGCCGGGGGTCACGTCGTGCGGACTCAGCACGAGGCCTCCCACGAGACGCAGGGACGCGGCCCCGGTGGTGATCACGATGGTATTCGCCGGAAAGCGGGCGGCATGGGCTCCCAGGTCGATGTGCGCGCCACGGTCGGGGGCGCGACACGGCGCCGCATTGTCCTTGCCGCAATACAGGACCTCGGGTGTGACCGTTGAGACGGACAGCTCCAGGCGGAAGGAGCGGTCGCCGTCCTGCACGTTCCAGTGTTTCTCGATGCCTGATTTCACCTGCGCGACAAACCCGGCGTCCGTGATGTCAGTGGACACCGGGATTGTCATCAGCCACTGATTGGGTGCGGTCTGGCGGAACGAGACATAGGCGGGTGGGTTGGACCGGGAGATGGCCGCCACCACGTCGGCCCCGAGGGGTTCGTTGCGGGAAATCTGCTGACGGGCCTGTTCCAGTGTCGCCGTAATCGCGTCGAAGGCCGGGCGTTGCCCTGCAATCGCTGCCTGCCAGAGCCAGTTGTAATCGATGTCGGCGTCGATCATCCGACGGCTCGACATATGCCGACGATAGTCGGTGGTGATCGCCGCCAGTGTGTCGTGGCTGGACGCTGCCGGCAGCACGGCCTCCACGGCCTGTTCGAGCTTGCTCAGTGCCTGCAACTCGTTGGAGAGCAGCGTTTCGCTCCATCGCCACGAGTACGACACCACCTGCGGCGGTGTGCGTGGTCCGGTCTTCCGAGGCGGGTCGGGAATGATTCTCGGAAGAATCTGATAGCCATACACCCCGGGCGGTGGGGGTTCGAGGGTGGCCAGCACGTCGGGCGCCCAGCTTCGCAGCAGCCCGGTGAGGCGTGTGTGCAGCCGTTCACTCCGCTCGCGGAGCGTTCGCTGCAGCCGTTCCACCTCTCGACCTCTGAGGGTGTAGGCCGGCTCTGCTGGCGCCGGTGTGGCCCCTGGGGCCTGGCTGGTCGACGGCGCGGGGGCGGTGCCCCGTGCGCCGGTCGGCAGTCCCATGCACAGCACGAGGGTCACCAGCAGCAGGGCGCGGATGCCAGTCATCGCGCGTCCTCGAGCACCGTGCGTTCTGCCATTTCACACGCCAGATGTCCCACCATGATGTGTACCTCCTGGATGCGCGCCGTATCCGTCTCTGGCACGCACACGACGCAGTCTGCGATCCCGGCGAGCAGGCCACCAGTCCCGCCCGTGAGCACCACCGTTTCGACCCCGAGTCGTGCCGCCGTCCGTACCGCGGCCACCACATTCGGAGAATTGCCGCTCGTGGAAATGCCGACGAGCATGTCACCTGGACGAGCCAGGGCTTCGAGCTGCCGGGCGAAGACGACCTCGTAGCCGTAGTCGTTGGCAATGGCGGTTATCGCCGAGGTGTCTGTGGTCAGGGCGATGGCTGGCAGCCCGCGGCGCTCGGCCTTGAATCGCCCCACGATTTCGGCGGCGATGTGCTGGCTGTCGGCGGCAGAACCGCCGTTCCCGCACAGGAACACCGTGTGGCCCCGCAGCAGGCAGGCTCCCAACCTTCGGCCGACGTCGACAATGGCTGGTACGTGACTGGCCAGCACCTGTTCCCGCAGGCGTATGGAGTCGCGAAGGGCGGCCGTGACGAGGTCGTGGCGCGCGGCATCGGTCATGGCGTCACTCCGGGAAGGGCTGACCGTTGGGCCCGGGCGACCAGGTCGGATGTCGAATGCCCCTGCACGAGATCCAGCAACGCGACCCGACCGCCGTACGACTCGACGAAGGCCTGACCGACGACACCCTTGCCGCGCCAGTCGGCACCCTTGATCAGGACGTCCGGCCTGACCTTGCGAATCACGTTCTCCGGCGTCAGGTCGTCGAACACCGTGACCACATCGACGCTGGCCAGTGCGGCGAGCACCGCGGCCCGCTCCCCTTCGCCGACGACAGGTCGCCCCCGGCCCTTGAGCGCCCGAACGGACCTGTCACTGTTAATCCCCACGACGAGCAGGTCGCCTTCGCGTTTCGCCCGTGCCAGCAGGCTGACATGGCCGACATGCAGCAGGTCAAAACATCCATTCGTAAAGACGACCCGGCGACCACCGGCCCGCGCGTCGGCCACGACGTCAGCCACGCGGTCGAGGCTCACCACCTTGCCCTGGTGGGCCCCGCCTTCGAGGGCGCTGGCAATTTCCTCACGGGTGGTGGTGGCTGAACCCAGTCGGCGTACCACGACGCCGGCCGCCGCATTGGCCAGCGCGGCCCCCGTGCGGACGTTGAATCCGAGGGCCATGGCGAGCGCCAGCGTCGCAAGGACCGTATCACCCGCGCCGGTCACATCGTAGACATCACGGCTTTCGGCAGGAATCGTGAAGAACCGTCCCTGCTCGTCCACCAGCGCGATGCCGTCGGCACCGAGCGTGATGAACATCGTGTCAAGATCCAGCAGTCGCTTGAGCCGTCGCGCTGCGGTGGCCACATCCCGGCTGCTCCCGAGCGCCAGACCGCTGCCCTCCTGGGCCTCACTCCGGTTCGGGGTCAGCGCGGTGGCCCCCCGATACTTGCTGAAGTCACGCCCCTTCGGGTCGACGAGTACAAACCTGCCCGCGTCTCGAGCGGCGCGGATGACGGCGGCGGTCAGCTTCGGGGTGAGTACGCCCTTGCCATAGTCCGACAGAATCACGCCGTCGACGGCCGGCAGGGACCGGGCCACAAACGCCCGCAGCTTGCGTTCGGCCTCATCGTCGAGTCCATCGGCCTGCTCGCGGTCGATGCGCAACACCTGCTGGGCGTGGGCAATCATCCGGGTCTTCTCGGTGGTGGCCATCTGTCGCCGCGTGACGAGGCCTCGCGTCGGCACGCCTTCTGCGGACAGCAGGCTGCGGATCTGGGCCCCGGCGGCATCCTGGCCGACGGTGCCTGCTGCCAGCACGCGCGCCCCCAGGGCCACCAGATTGCGCACGACATTGGCCGCACCGCCAAGCCGGGATTCTTCACGGGTCACGCGCAGGACCTGCACGGGTGCCTCCGGCGAGATCCGGGTGACATCGCCCCAGACATACCGGTCGAGCATGAAATCGCCGAGGACCAGCAGACGGGGTGTCCCGCCTGTGCGCAGTCGCTGCAGGTCGTCTGCGGTCACCGCGATTGGTGCCCGTCGTTTCACGGTTCAGTCTCCAGTGCGAAGGCGTGCCTCGGATGTGGCCGCGTGTTATGACGACCGGTCGAACGGTGGAACAGCGCCACGTGTCCTTACGCTCGTCGTCCGGGCTCAAGATTACCCGATCTCACCGGCTCCCGCTCCGGGGCTTCGCCCGGTATCTCCACGGTGCGCGTGGCGATGCCCGGGAACATGCCGACCAGGACCACGGCCGGTGCGCATGGACCACGATGCCACTCAGGATGGCGTACGAGATTCCCGAGACCGGTGCGCGAACGCCAGGAGCTCGGTGGTGCCGCCGATGGGCCGTCCGGCACCGGCACGCTATGGTGCCGCTGGTTCAATCTCGGCAATGGCACTGCGTAGCGCCGTGACGTCGAGGCGTGTCGTGTCGGGGGGCAGCGAGCGGTGATATTCCACCAGCGGGCGGTCGTCGGTCAGCAGCGGTCCCGGACCGACGAAGCGGTGCATTGCCCCTGGCCCGCCGGTATACCAACGGCGCAGGTCGTCGAAGGAGGTCAGCCCCGCCGCGGCGAAGGCCGCCCGTGTCTGCGGGTCGTGCAGTTTTCCTTCAAAGGCGTCGCGGTTGAGCCTGAGGGGTTCGAGCGAGCCGACCATCAGACTGCCATCGAGCCAGAGCGTGGTGTGCGGAAACACCTCGAGGAATGTCCGCATGATCAGCAGGTAGTGGGCACGCTCCCGCTGGCCAATCCACTGCATGGCGATGCCGCCGGGCCTGAGCGCCTGCCGCACCAGCTGGAAGTACTCCTGTGAATAGAGGCTGCCGGCCCCCGCGTGAATCGGCTGAATGATATCTGCCGTGATGACGTCGAAGCGTTCGCCCGACAGCAGCAGGAAATTGCGTCCATCGTCCACACGCATGTGCACGTTGGCGCGGTTGAGAATGTCGTAGTTGATGTGGGCGAAATAGGCGGCGGCCTTGCGCACGCCGTCCGAGAGCTCGACGACCTGCACGTCTGTGCCGGCATGCTGGCTGACGGCCCCGGCGGTGGCTCCGCCACCGAGGCCGATCACGAGGGCCTGACGGGGATTCGGATGCAGGGCCACTGGCAGGATGCCGATTTGCCGGTGAACCTGCACCATCCCCTGGGTGTCGTTCGCCTGATGCAGCCCCCCGACCCGCAGCACCCGCTCGAACTGTGATTCGTGCACACTCACCGATGTCTGCGCACCTTCTTCCCGGAACACTTCGATGACCCCCGGCCCGATGCGATCGCGCATGGTGGTGACATACGGATCGGGCAGGCGCGTGGCCATGACACCCGCGACGGCGACCATGACTGCGAGCGGCAGCCAGGTCGTGACCCGCCGTTGCAGCAGCGCAACCGCGAGTCCTGCGGTCGCGAAGACCGCCG